>JASLGC010000153.1 GCA_030150335.1 Flavobacterium sp. | reverse complement strand
ATCCAAGCTACCCTCTCGCTCGCAAGATTGCAGCACATCCCACAAGGCAATCCTATGTCGAACCAACAGCTGTTTCTTTTGTTCATAATCCGTTGTTGTTTCTTCTTCAAAAACACCAAATAAAATAGGCCAAAAGGCATTCTGTCTGTTCCCATAATACTCCTGCCCCTCCAGCGACTTCACACTCGGCATGGTTCCAAGTATTAAAACTGTGGAGTTTTCATCTATTAATGGCGCAAACGAAGCAATGCGATATTCTCTTTTCATATTGCTAAAGATATTAGTATTCTAAACTTATTGCCAAAAATATACATCTTAAAAATATTATCCCAATTTCCCACAAACATCGCAATTTCTTGGCAGCAGAAACCCAAAACAGACTATCAATCAACAAACTGCGTTAAATTTTAATTAATTTTTTTAGTAGTTTTTCTAATTATTCGTCCAAATAAATAATTTTGCACAAAATAAAAACAATATACGCTTTAATAAACAAAAAGGCATTATAAAACATAATTAACCTTATTAAAGTCATAAAATAAGACAATAACAAAACAAAAACTTAATAATTACGCTATGAACAAAAAACAATTATTTTTATGCGCATTAGCCATGCTAATCACCTTGGGAAGTTGCAGCAAAAGTGACGATAATAACATCGCAAATCCAGAACCTCAAAAAGAGGCTCCAATTGCAAATCCTATCGCCGCTCCTGTCAGAACTCAACAGGCTGATTTGATTAAAGAGATTGAAGTTATTATTGACAAAAATGACAAAACAACAAATAGTAAAATCTCTTTTACCTATAATCCAGACAACACCTTAAACACTATTACAGGGTTGAGAACTGCTCTTGGATATGATGAAGAAAACATCCGTTACGAATATGGTGTTAATTCTATGAAAGTTTACGTTTCAAAAAATGGAGAGAAAGAAGAAGATGTATATGACTTCGTTTTAGCGCCTAATGAAAGAAAAGCTATTTCGATGAAAGCTACGTTAGCCAATACAGAAGATTTAGACAGACGTTATGATTTCAAATACAATGAATTAAATCAATTAATCACAATTGACAATAAAAGTAAACTGAATCACAACATCGATAAGTTCATCTGGACCAACGGAAATCCGTTAACAACAGATAATGGTAATTTTACTTACGATGCATTTAATAAATCAGAGGTTTTAAACAATAGCAATATTGACTTAAATACTATTGTGGCTGGATACCCTAATTTCATTGACCCAAGATATGCCGGTATTCAAGGTTTTTTAGGAGTAAAAGCTACTAACCTTTTACAGCAACGAGAAAGTAATCAAAGAAGTTTTGAATACCACTATAACACAAACGAAAAAGGGTTGGTTTCTCAAATCATTTTTACAATGAGATTCAAAAAAGAAAACACGTTTAAAACAACAACTTTTAATATCAAGTACTAAGAACAGTACAGCTTAAAATGACAAGAGCCCAACTGAAATCAGTTGGGCTTTTGTATTAATGATAGCTTTTCACACTGCTTTCATGCCTTCAAAATAGCATTTGTTTGCCTTATTAGCATCTATTTCGAAAATCATTATTCTAATTCCCAACACGTTAAAGGCTCCATTTACAAAAATCACGCTAAACACCCATAAATAAAGGATTATTAGTAGATTTGCCCTACTTAAAAACACTTATTAAATACACCACAAATGTCATTTGCAATAGGAATCTATATACCGGTTTCGCCCGAATACGTTTTAACACCAACTGTCATTTACGCTGAAAACTTAAGCGGAATATATTTTGAAACTGACGATGAGAAATTTGGAAGAATTACCTTTCAAAACTTAGATTCAATCAAAGTTTCAAGAGGAGAATACTTACCTTTCGGACAAAACATCACATCGGCTACAGACGAAGTCGTTTGGATTTACAAAATAATCAACTCTTCTTGGTTAGGAGAGCGTTACAATTATGAAAAAGCACACTACGGTTCTGCTTATGAATTTGGAGGAAATGTAACAGAAATGCTTACAGACTACTCTCACTACATCTTTCAATTTCACGACCAATTTATTGAAGTGATTGCTAAAGGTTTTTGGTATGAGGTAGCAAACGAAAGTTTAATCAATAAACCGCTGCAAAAAGGTCACCCGTTTATTGAACTTCCTAAAGAAAATACATCGACTATTTTAGTGAGAGGGCTTTCTACAGAAGTGATTAAAACAACAAAAACAGAAGATGAATTATTGAGCGATGCACAGCTGTGTTCACAGCGTTTAATCGACTTCAGTATTCAATTAGGCAACAAACCTAAAGTTGACAATACTCTTTCTGTATCTATGCGAAACGGAGAACCCGTAAGCACGCTAAGAGGACATTTCTCTGCAACACCAATTGAGTTTCCTGGAATTGCAACTTTAGAAGAAGCAAGACCTTACATAGAGAAATACATGCTTGAAGTAGTGAATAGAAGACAAAACATGGCTTTTGACTAATTAATTCTCATGTTAGTTAAACTAACACATTAAGAACTTTTTGTTGGCTTATTTCGTTTATACTTCCCAAAAAGGAGATAAACGAAATGAGTAACAATAGTCAACCCTCCTCCTATAATCAGGAAGAACATAAAGATACCTAAATCATGCATCCCACAACTTGGACTGTCTGGTCGAAAATCAGGGTAAAAAAAAGGTGGTATTACGAAGATATACATCGCTAATATCAATGCTATCAACGCATATTTCCACAGATGCAATCCCTTTTTATCTAAATACACGCTTAGCGCTATTTGCAATACCCATATCCCTACAACAGTTGCAATCATCTCTCTCCCTTTATTTTAAGTAAGAATAAAAATAATAATTCTCTTGATAACAGCCTAATAAAAATTGAGTTGATAAGAAACACTTCTACCTCCTCCTTCTTTTACAAAAGCACCTATATCATCAATCACCCCTAATTCAATAGCAAACTCTTGTATTAAACTACTTAATACTTCTTTGTCAAATGTAAAATTCGGAAAGTCTTTATGTTGCCATATATCCTTCATGAGCCAATTAATTATCCTATTCGGCTCAAAACTACAAAAAATATGAGCCGAATAAGCAATTTATTCGGCTCACAGCATATAGTTCAAAAAGCAATAAACAAAAAAAGCCGAGTCCATGCAGACTCGGCTTTCCTTATAAACAAATAAATATCAAATTATGATTACTTAACTTCTTCGTAATCTACATCTTGAGTACCATCAGTTCCTTCAGAACCTCCTTGGTTTGGTTGCGCTTGTTCAGCACCACCTTGTTGTCCTTCAGCTTGCGCTTTGTACATTTCTTCAGAAGCAGCTTTCCAAGCCTCGTTAATTTTGTCTAACGCTGGTTGAATAGTAGCTACGTCTTTAGTTTCGTAAGCTTTTTTCAACTCTTCTAAAGCACCTTCGATGTTAGATTTGTTGTTTGCAGATAATTTATCTCCAAACTCTTTTAATTGTTTTTCCGTTTGGAAAATCATAGCATCAGCTTCGTTGATTTTCTCAACAGACTCTTTTGCTTTTTTATCAGCATCAGCATTTGCTTCTGCCTCTTTTTTCATTCTTTGGATTTCTTCTTCAGTTAATCCAGATGAAGCCTCGATACGGATATCGTGAGATTTACCTGTTCCTTTATCAGTAGCAGATACTTTGATAATACCATTCGCGTCAATATCGAAAGTTACTTCAATTTGAGGCACCCCTCTTTGTGCTGGTGGTAAACCGTCAAGGTGGAAACGACCGATTGTTTTGTTATCGTTAGCCATTGGTCTCTCTCCTTGTAATACGTGGATTTCAACTGATGGTTGGTTATCCGCTGCAGTAGAGAATACTTGAGATTTTTTAGTTGGAATAGTAGTATTCGACTCGATTAATTTAGTGAATACACCTCCCATTGTCTCAATACCTAATGAAAGTGGCGTAACGTCTAATAACAATACGTCTTTTACATCTCCTGTTAATACACCTCCTTGGATAGCAGCACCAATTGCTACAACCTCGTCTGGGTTAACTCCTTTGTGTGGTTTTTTACCAAAGAATTTCTCAACTTCTTCTTGGATTCTTGGGATACGAGTAGAACCTCCAAC
>JASLGC010000139.1 GCA_030150335.1 Flavobacterium sp. | reverse complement strand
TTAGTAACTGTTGGAGCACCAAAAGATTTTCCAATAATTACGTTTCTTCCTTTAGGACCTAATGTTACTTTAACTGCATTTGCCAAAGCGTCAACTCCACGTTTTAATCCTTCACGTGCAGCGATGTCGAATTTAATATCTTTTGCCATTTTAAATTTTCTGATTTAGTTGTTAATGATTCAATTTTTTAAACAATTGCAAGAATGTCTTCCTCACGCATAATTAGGTAATCTTTACCTTCAAACTTTAATTCCGTTCCAGCATATTTACCATATAGAACAGTATCACCTACTTTTACAGTCATCTCGTGATCTTTAGTTCCGTTTCCTGCTGCAACTACGATACCTCTTTGTGGTTTCTCTTTTGCTGTGTCTGGAATGAATATACCTGAAGCAGTTTTAGTTTCTGCTGGTAGAGGTTCAATAAGAACTCTGTCTGCAAGTGGTCTAATGTTTAATGCCATAGTCTTATAGTTTATAAATTGAATTTAATTATTTTTAATTGTTATAGATAACAAATAGTCATAAAGTATGCCAAAGCAAAAAAGTGACATTTTGGGCAAAAAAAAATGCCAGCTTGACAGCCGGCATTTTCGATATATAAATAATAATGTATTATTCTGCTTGATTTTGAGTCTCTTGAGTTTCTGACACTGGAGTTGCCGGTGTTTGCGTCTCATTTGAGATTGGCGCCATTGGAGCAGCGGTTGCGTTAGGGTCTAATAATTTAGAATCTCCTGTAGCACCTCCACTGAAGCTTGTACTAGATAATAAAATTAAGATAATTAATACAGCACCTAAAGTCCAAGTACTTTTATCTAAGAAATCGTTTGTATTTTTAACACCACCAACTACTGTAGATCCTCCAAATGATGAATCTAAACCTCCTCCTTTTGGATTCTGTACCATAATTACTACGATAAGTAAAAAACATACAATGGCGATTAAAACTAAAAATATTGTAAATGTGTTCATGGTGATTAATTATTATGTTGTTGTAACGCTTTTATATCTAATATTTGGTCTGCAAAGAAACTACTTTTTTCTGGATATTTCAAAATTAAAATCTCATAAGCTTGTATTGCTTTTTGATATTTTTTCTGTTCCAAGTAAATTTTAGCTAATGTTTCTGTCATCAAGCTACTATTCTCTTGTATCGAATTCTCAATATTTACGGGGGTTGACGTAGGTTTTTTTGTTGGCGAAATTTTAGGATTTGTTTCGATAAATTTATCTATTAAATCTAATTTTTTTTGTTTATCGCTATCAATTTTTGCCTCCGATTCTGTTAAAATAGGGTCATTTTCTCGGTCAATAGGCTTTGTTTTTGCTATTTGCAACCATTCTTGAAATGAGAATTTTTCATTTTCTGAGAAAGTAAGAGGTTTTCCTATTTCTAACTTTTCCTCCAATTTTTCTATCTCTGCATTTTCTTGGTTATTGTCATCTGCTATCGTCGTTTCCGGTTCGATAGGAGTTTCAGCAGGAGCTAACGTTATTAAATCCTCTGTTGGTTTCACTTCAATATTTATTTTATCTTCTTCATTCTCATGTTCAAGGATAGTAATAGATTGAAGTAAGCTTTTGATTACTGTTGAGGTTTCCTTAGGAGGAATAACCACTTCCTCTTCTTGTACTATTTCTTCAACGTTTTCTACAATTGACTCTGGTTCTGTTTCCTCTGCTGTTTGCAAAGGTTTATAGCTAACAAAATCAGAAGATACAATAAATTCAAAAAGGATATCTCTATCCAGCGTATAAGCTGCTGTCTTTTTAAGCTCTTGATTGTATTCAGTACTCTTTTGCAAATAAAGACTTTTAAGATACAAGCTTCTTACCGACTGAAAATAAGGATATTCAGCAAGTACTTCATTAAGTTGATTTGCATCATTAGCAGCAATGCTTTCAGGCTTGTGCAACAATATATCTAAGTTATCTAAATTCAAAAGTTCTATATTTTATAAATTACCATTTAGCTAAAGACTCATTAAATACATCTTGTGTAATTCTTTCATAAATCACGTCTAAAGCTGTGCTTAAACTCGCACCCATCAGTTGGGTATTTGCATCGTAATCGTAGTAGAAAGAGAATCTTTTTTCGAAATCGTCTTCAGGTGTGTTCTTGTTATAGAATCTAACATTAATAGTAATATACAAACGATTTTGAGCAGCTCTCTGGTCAGCCGTAGCTGTCATTGGGCTAATTCTATAATCTACAATCTCTCCTTCGTAAATTAAGTCACCATCGTTATTAGTCAAGCTCAAACTTGTTTGATTCTGAATCAAATCTTGCAAAGCCATAGTAAACGTTCTGTCGATACCAGGTTCAACTAAATTCGCGTTATTTTGGAACGTATTTACTTGAAATGTATTAGCATCGATTTTTCCAGTTCCTGTAAAGTTATAATATTTACAACTATGAAGAACTACTGAGCATAGTATAAGAGCGAATAAGTGTTTGAATTTCATAATTATAAATTGTATTGCTTGATTTTTCTATATAGTGTTCTTTCAGATATTCCAAGTTCTTCCGCAGCAGCTTTTCTCTTACCTTTATTTCTATCCAGTGCTTTTTTGATTAACTCCAATTCTTGGTCAACCAAATTTAATGGAATATCTTCAATGGTTTCAGCCAATAAGTAATTATTGTCATCATCATCATCAAGTTGCTCGTGAAAAGCAGCGTTTTGATTTTGATGATTTTCCATTGGTAGAATATCAAAACTACTTGCAGGTTTAGTTTGAATTTCCTGCACGTCATTACTTTTTTGACCGTAAATACGCTGAATAAGGTTCTTGTTAGTTTCTTGCACTTGACCTTTGTCGTGCTGAAGAAGTTCCAAAGTCAGCTTTTTTAAATCTGTCAAATCTCCTTTCATATCAAAAAGGACTTTGTACAAAATCTCTCTTTCACTGCTAAAATCAGATTCAGATTTTTTCGTATTCACTAAAGAAGGCAATTGTCTGTCGTGATTAGGCAAATAGGTTTGTAAAACAGGTAATGTGATAATTCTATTTGTTTCTAAAACAGAAATTTGCTCAGCTACATTTCGCAATTGACGGATATTACCATCCCATCTATATCTAATTAAATAATTAGCAGCATCCGGTTCAAGTTTGATAGGAGGCATTTTATATTTATGAGAAAAGTCGGAAGCAAATTTTCTGAAGATTAAATGAATATCTTCCCCTCTTTCACGTAGAGGAGGTAAGTTAATCTCGACCGTACTCAAACGGTAGTATAAATCCTCTCTGAACTTACCTTTATCAATTGCTTGCATCATATTTACGTTAGTAGCAGCAATGATACGGATATCTGTTTTCTGTACTTTAGAAGAACCTACTTTAATGAATTCCCCATTTTCAAGCACACGCAATAAGCGTACTTGTGTAGTAAGAGGTAATTCTCCCACTTCATCTAAGAAAATGGTTCCGCCATTAGCCTCTTCAAAGTATCCTTCACGAGAGCCAATAGCTCCCGTAAAAGCACCTTTTTCATGTCCGAATAACTCACTGTCAATAGTTCCTTCAGGAATAGCTCCACAGTTTACCGCAATATATTTTCCGTGTTTACGGTGCGATAGTGAATGTATGATTTTAGGTATACTTTCTTTACCAACTCCACTTTCTCCAGTAACTAATACCGATATGTCAGTAGGGGCTACTTGAATAGCCTTTTCTAACGCGCGATTTAGTTTGATATCGTTTCCGATAATCTCAAAGCGTTGTTTTATAACTTGAAGGTTTTCCATCGTTTGACGTGATAATTATTTTAAACTATTCTTGCATAGGAGAGTATCCTACAGCTTTTCCAATTAATGTAGCAGAAGTACAATCAGCAACTTCTACCATTACAAAATCACCAACTTTATAATCTCCTTTAGGGAAAACAGCAGTTGTGTTTTGAGAGTTTCTTCCAGACCATTCGTTTTCAGAACGCTTAGAAGTTTTTTCGATTAAGACTTCTACTGTTTGACCAACAAAACGTTGTGTTCTTTCTAAACTAATTTTGTTTTGAACAGCGATAATCTCTGATAAACGACGTTTTTTCACCTCTTCAGGAACGTCATCTTCTAATTTTCTTGCCGCTAATGTTCCCGGTCTTTCAGAATAAGCAAACATGAATCCGAAGTCATATCTTACTTTTTCTAATAAAGATAATGTGTCTTTGTGGTCTTCCTCTGTTTCAGTAGGGAAACCAGTAATCATATCTTGAGAAAGAGAAATACCAGGTATAATTTCGTAAATTTTATCTACTAAAGCGATATATTCTTCTCTTGTATGCTGACGGTTCATTTCTTGTAAAATACGAGTACTTCCTGATTGTACAGGTAAGTGAATGTATTTACAAACGTTGTGATATTTTGCAATTACATGAAGAACTTCTTCGTGCATATCTTGAGGATTTGACGTAGAAAATCTAAAACGCATTTTAGGGAAAGCAATAGCACATTGCTCTAAAAGTTGAGCAAAGTCAGTAGCAGTTGCCTTTTGCATTTCAGTAGCTTTATCATAGTCTTTTTTAAGACCACCACCATACCATAAGTAGCTATCCACGTTTTGACCTAAAAGAGTAATTTCTTTGAATCCTTTTTCTTGTAAGTCTTTAATTTCACCTAAGATACTTTGTGGGTCACGGCTTCTTTCTCTTCCTCTTGTAAAAGGAACCACACAGAATGTACACATATTGTCACATCCTCTTGTAATAGAAACAAACGCAGTAACACCATTACTTTGAAGACGCACAGGAGAAATATCACCATACGTTTCTTCTTTAGAAAGGATTACGTTTATCGCATCTCTTCCTTCTTCTACATCTCTTAATAAGTTTGGAATATCTTTGTAAGCATCTGGTCCTACAACCATATCTACAATCTTCTCTTCTTCTAAGAATTTACTTTTTAAACGCTCCGCCATACAACCAAGAACCCCTACCTTCATACCAGGGTTTTTCTTTTTAATACGGTTATATTGGTCAAGACGTTTACGAACAGTTTGTTCTGCTTTATCTCTAATAGAGCAAGTGTTTACTAACACTAAATCTGCTTCTTCTAAATTATCAGTTGTATTATATCCTTCTTCAGAAAGGATTGAGGCCACAATTTCACTATCTGAAAAGTTCATTTGACAACCGTAGCTTTCAATAAAAAGCTTTTTACCGTTGTTCTCTTTTTTCTCCAATTGCAGGCTTGTGCCTTGTTTATTTTCGTCAATTACCTTTTCCATAAGATTGCTCTAAGGGTGTTTTACTTATAAGTCGCAAAGATACTTTTTTTTAGGTAACTGACAAGATGACAGCTATATATTTGAGTCTATTTTAAAATGGAAATAGCTGACAATAAAGAAGGGACTTTTAAATTGCTTTTAAACTGTGAAAATTGAAGTTTGTAAGTGTGAGCTTTTTATTTTTGAAATTTACATCTATTGTAAAATGATGATTGGAATTAACTTGAATAGACCTTATCAAGTTGTTGTTTTTGTACTAACTCTATGTAAGAAAAGCCTGTTTAGAGTCTGTTTTTGGGTTAAAAACTCGATTTATAACACGTTTTTATATAAAAATGAGTAGGAAAACAATACTTTTTTGAATAAAATAATTCACTACTTTTAGTGTTTAATCATCTGTATTTCAGTCAATTGATTGTTTTTTATTTTTATTTAACTAAAGATAAGCCTTTTGTTTAAGCATAGTATTTATAAGGGGTAGAGGATAATCCTTCGACTATAGTCCGACAATAGTCCGAGAATACTGAGCTGAGAGCAATTTTGTCGAAGCATTGTCGGATGATACTCGGAGCATTGTCAGAGATGCTTCAGTGGTTAATAGGTTTGAATATATTAAAAATTTGAAAAATGATATTGGTGTTGATTAATTAAAAAGCTCTATAATATTTTGCTTACTTATTACTTTTAAAGTAAAAGTTGCTAAGTAATTGGAAAGCTTTTTTGTGTAAAGTAGTAGTAAAGAGATAATCCTTTTTAACAGATATATAGCGGTTCTCTTAATTTGTGGATTTTTATAAAAGTTGGGTAAAGAGTGGTTTTTTTGAAAACATTGAAAAATGAATGAGTTAGATGCCTGCAATACACGCGTAAATTTTATAAGTGTATAAGAATATCGTACCTTTATATAAAGGAGATAAATAAATGTGGTTTTGAAGTTGTGCGAGTGATTACAGGTTGAAAAAGATAGATAAACATTTAAATTTAATACTTTTAAGCATAATCTTGTAATTTGTGAGATTTACTTTGTTTGTTTAGAAAAATATTAAATTTGTTTATAACTCTGCGTAAACTTAGGGTATTTATAGCAAAATGACTTAGTTATGCATAAAATAGTATGCTCGCATATTACTTAAAAGGACTATTAATAAAGGAGGGAGCAGATATATTCAAAAAAATCATATATTTTTGCTTCACAAAATAATGAAGTATGGCAAAGAATTTAGTGATTGTTGAGTCACCTGCAAAGGCAAAAACTATTGAAAAATTTTTAGGACAAGATTATCAAGTTGAATCGAGTTATGGACATATAGCCGATTTACCTTCGAAGGAAATAGGTGTTGATGTTGAGAATGACTTTAAACCCAAGTATGAGGTTTCAAGTGATAAGAAGGCGGTAGTAAAGAAACTGAAAGATCTTGCAAAGAAAGCTGAAATGGTTTGGTTAGCATCCGATGAGGACCGTGAGGGAGAGGCTATTGCATGGCACTTAGCAGAGGAGCTAAATTTGAAGAATGAGAATACGAAACGTATTGTTTTTCATGAGATTACCAAGACAGCGATTTTAAAAGCAATTGATAATCCAAGACAAATAGATTACAATTTAGTGAATGCACAACAGGCAAGACGAGTACTTGACAGACTTGTAGGGTATGAGTTATCTCCTGTATTGTGGAAAAAAGTAAAAGGAGGATTATCTGCAGGAAGGGTTCAGTCAGTTGCCGTAAGGTTGATTGTAGAACGCGAGCGCGATATCAATGAGTTTAGTGTAAACTCATCTTATCATATTTCTGCTGAATTTAAAACGGCAGAAGGCAAAACTTTAAAAGCAAAATTACCTAAGAACTTTGCGACTGAAAAGGAAGCACATGATTTCTTAGCTTTAAATATTGGGGCTGAATATAGAGTAGGGGATTTGGAAACAAAACCTGCTAAAAAGTCTCCAGCTGCACCATTTACAACTTCAACGTTGCAACAAGAGGCAGCAAGAAAATTACACTATTCAGTTGGGCAAACAATGATGTTAGCACAGCGCTTGTATGAAAGTGGGTTAATCACTTATATGAGAACAGATAGTGTAAACTTATCAAATGACGCTATGGGAGCTGCTGCTGCTGAGATTACAAAATCTTACGGAGCTGAATACTCAAAACCTCGTACATATACTACAAAGAGTAAAGGGGCGCAAGAAGCCCACGAAGCAATTCGTCCGACTAATATGGCTTTGCATACTGCAAATGTAGATAGAGATCAAGCAAGATTATATGATTTAATTTGGAAGCGTACATTGGCATCTCAGATGAGTGATGCTAAATTAGAGCGTACCAACGTAAAAATCGAAGCAAATAAATTCAAAGATTATTTCGCTGCTTCAGGTGAGGTGTTGCTTTTTGAAGGTTTCTTGAAAGTTTACCTTGAAGGACACGATGACGAGGAAGAAGAAGTAGAAGGAATCTTACCAGCATTGCGTGTTGGAGAGAGTCTTATGCAAAATGCTTTAGTGGCAACACAGCGTTTTACAAAACCAGCAGCACGATACACAGAGGCTTCTTTGGTTAAGAAGTTAGAAGAGCTTGGTATTGGACGTCCGTCAACTTATGCACCGACTATTTCTACAATTATGGCACGTAATTACGTGGAAAAAGGAGAAACAGAAGGTAAAGAGCGTAATTACAAAATGTTTGTATTACAAGGTGGAGAAATTAAACAAAGAGATTTAGTTGAAAAAACAGGTTCTGATAAAGGTAAATTAGTACCTACAGATATTGGAATTATTGTAAATGACTTCTTAGTTAAGAATTTTAAAACCATCTTAGATTACAATTTTACAGCTAAAGTAGAGCAAGATTTTGATGAGATTGCAGCTGGAAATGAAGATTGGGCTAAAATGATGAAAGAATTTTATGACCACTTCCATCCAACTGTAAAAGATGTTGAAGAGAATGCTGAACGCGAATCAGGAGAACGTATTTTAGGTAAACACCCTGTAAGCGGAAAAACAGTTTTAGTTCGTTTAGCTAAGTTTGGTCCTGTTGCTCAGATTGGAGATCCTGAAGATGAGGAAAAACAATTTGCAAGTTTGGCGCCAGACCAAAATATTGGAACGATTACATTAGAAGAAGCACTGACTCTTTTCTTATTACCTAAAGTTTTAGGACAATATAAAGAAGAGGAAGTAGAGGTAAATAATGGCCGTTTTGGACCTTATGTTCGCTTTGGTAAAGTATTTATTTCATTGCCAAAAGGAGAGGAACCATTAGATGTAACGTACGAACGCGCTATTGAGTTAATTAAAGAGAAAGAACAAGCCGATGCTCCAATTGCAAGTTACCAAGGATTGCCTGTACAAAAAGGAGTTGGACGTTTTGGACCATATTTAAAATGGAACGGAATCTTTATTAATGTCAATAAGAAATACAATTTTGACAATCTTTCTAATGACGATATCAATGAATTAATTGAGGACAAAATCAAGAAAGAAAAAGAGAAAGTTCTACATGATTGGGCAGAAGAAGGTATTCGAGTTGAAAAAGCACGTTGGGGACGTTCTGTAATTCTGAAAGGTAAAACTAAGATAGAATTAGGAAAAGAAGTTGACGCAGCAGCATTAACTTTAGATGAGGTAAAAGCT
>JASLGC010000098.1 GCA_030150335.1 Flavobacterium sp. | reverse complement strand
TGCTTTTTACTTTTTAAACCTGCAAATAGCCTCTTTTGTCAATGATGCATCGCCAAGTAAACCTATTTTATATCAACTAATCAACTAACGTATGGATATTGGTGTTATCTACGACTACTGTTTACACAAAAAAGGGGTAACAGAAGATTTTCCGTTTGACCAAGAGATACTTACTTTTAAAGTAGGAGGTAAGATTTTTTTGTTGCTTAATCTTGTTAAGTGGGAACAAGGGGAGCACAATCTAAATCTGAAGTGCAATCCTGATAGAGCTGAGGAACTCAGAGCAGAATATACAGAGATTATTCCTGGTTATCACATGAGTAAAAAACATTGGAATACGGTAGCCTTTCAAGGGGCAATTAGTTGGGAATTCTTGAAAGAGTTAATAGACCATTCTTACGATTTAGTATTTCAAGGATTGACAAAGAAATTGAAAGAGGAGATTTTAAATAAATAAGAAAAGGGAAACTAAACTTTAGTTTCCCTTTTTTGTTTTTATTGCTTTTCGAGGGACGAATTGCAATGTGTTTTCTGATGTAATAGGACTGCCATTTTTTGTAGCAGGTTTCCATTTTGAAAGAGAATGAAAAACAGCTAATATGTCTTGTTCGTAATAGCTGTTTTTGATTTCCGTTTTTATCAATCTTAAATTTGCCATTTGCCCTTTTTCAGTAATGATAAATTTAAAAGTTAATGTGTCGCTTTTAATGGCTCTATCGAATTTAGGGTATTTTAATGCTTTCGTTAAGTTCTGAATGAAAATGGTAGTACCAATTCTTGGTTTAGCTTTTACAATAGTATCTTCTGTAATCGTTTCTTGTTCTGCTTGCTCTTGCACTTGTGCGAAAGTGGAGATAGAACAAAATAATAGCCCCATTAATAGGATTAAAGATGTTTTTTTCATTGTTGTGATTGGTTTGAGCAAGTGAAATTAAGCCTACTTTCTCATTGCGTGAATAATTATTGGGTAGACCAAGTTTTTTCTTTAGTAAAGTATTTTATTCAATTAAAAATCAGTCAATATTTCATTTTTTTACTCCAAAAGTGGGGTGAGTCGTTAGTTTTTTGACTCATTTTTAGGCTTTTTTGACTAAAAAACATCCATTTTTAGGCCTTTTTTATTGTATTTTGAGTGCTTTTTCTGCTTTTTTGAGTCAAAAAAAGTGTAAGACATTTAGTTAGTATATCTCTTGTATCCCTTGCTATTGCTGGGATTGCTGCTTAATATAATAGTCAGTTAATATTTTGCATAAAAGGGCAGTTTTCTTTGCGTATCCCTTGATATTACTGGGCTGAGAAGCATTATGGGATAGAAAACATTTATCAAATGCAAAGAAAAGTACAAGTCAACTCTTATTAGTTTAGGTGCTAAACCTTAGGTAAAGCCTTGTGTTTATTGGGTTCTCGCTCTTTTTGATAGCTTGTTTTTAGAGGGACTATAAGTAGTCTCCCAAAGGGATTCTCTGACTATATTGCGACAATTCACTGAGAATACAAGGGGTGAGAACCTTTTTGTCGGACCATTGTCGGAGGATTGTCAGAGGGGTGTCTATGAATGCTACGTGTTTGGGACTATTTTAAATGACTCTTTGTGTGTAGTAAATAGAGAGAATATGTGTTTAATATTAGTTTTTTAAGATAAAATATTGTTAATATTGCTCTTGTTAAAATGTTTTTTATTTTTAAAATATAAAAAATAATGATATTTTTACTTTTATTAATATTTATTAGTCGTATAATGTCTGAATTCGTAAGTGATAATAAAATATCAGTAACAATAACTGAAATAATAAGAGAAGCAAAAGATTATGTATGGCTTATTTCTCCTTACATAAAATTGCATCATACTTTACAATCTGCTTTAAATGACTTGAAAGAGAAACCATTTATTCAATTGATTGTTGTTTTTGGTAAAAATGAAGAGGATTTTACCAAGAGTTTTTCATCTGATGAAATTGAATTTTTTAAGTCATTGCCTAATATTCAAATCTATTATGAACCTCGTTTACATGCGAAATATTATGCAAATGAAAAAAAAGGTTTGATTACTTCAATGAACTTATATGCTTTTTCTCAAAATGAAAATAAAGAAGTTGGAATTGTTATTGATAATTCAGCTTTTAGAAATTCAAATAAGTACTTTGAAGGTTTACTTCGTGATGCTACATTAGTATATGATAATGAGCCTGAAGTTGAGGTTGGTAGTTTTTTTAGTGGAGATAAATATATTAAGTCTGTTGTAAAATGTGATAAATTACTTGATGTAAAGAGAGAAACAAATTCTCAATATACAAAGCAAGTAAGTAACGCATATAGCAAAAAGCAAGTAGATAGCACGAAGCAAGAATTTGGTTATTGTATAAGAACAGGTGTAAGAATTGAGTTGAATTACAAGAAACCTTTTTCGGATGAGGCTTATAAAAGTTGGTTGAAGTTTAAAAATGAAGAGTATAAAGAAAAGTATTGTCATTTTTCTGGGGAAGAATCTTTAGGTGAAACAAGTTTTAAAAAACCTGTTTTGAAAAAGTATTGGAATAAAGTCCCTAAATAAGAAGATTAGTAATAAAAAAAACCACCTCAATATTTTTATGAGGTGGTCATTTATAATGCAATAAAGCTGTTTTAGTTTTTGCTTTCTTGTTCATTTTCTACTTTAATTTTAATAGGCAAAGTAAATTGGCTTCTTACTTTTTTACCTTCTTGTTCTGCTGGAATCCATTTAGACATTCCCTTTATTATCTGTTTTACTTGTTCTCCTATTCCATAGCCAGGGTCTCTAATTACATCTACATCATAAATAGAACCATCTGCTTCCACGATAAATTGAACAATTACACTTACGGTATCATCTGTTACTTTTTCAGGAGTAATAAATTTTGATATAAACTCGTTGTTAAAAGCAGCCATTCCACCAGGGTAATTAGCGCGTTTTTCTACTGCCACATACACTTGGTCCTCATTGGAAGTAGATGATGTAGGAGTCTCTTTTTTCTCTTGTGCTTGAATAGTTGCGATGCCAGCTGTAAAAAATAAAGCTGTAGCCATTGCGATTGCTAATGTACTCCTGTACGGATTGTTAGTTTTTGTAATCATAATAAAACGTTTTTTGGTTAAGTTGAAGTTGAATGAACTCGATAAGTTAAGTTCATTCTGTTTATAGGTTTGGTTTAATAATAGTTGTAAATATTCGTTTGCTTCCTTTTTTGATTTGATGCTACCTTGGTCAGCTAAAAACTCGTGATTGAGCGCTATACTGTGTTTATAGAAATAGAATAATGGGTGAAACCAAAACACTATTTTTAGTATTTCTATCAATAGGATATCTACCGTATGTATTTGATTAACATGTACTTTTTCGTGCATTATAATTTTATTGCTTGCAGACAAGTCTGTAGTTATCGGTAGATAGATGTGTTTGCCAAAAGTAAAAGGATTATCAAGTTTTGAAAGCAGTATAAAATTGTAAGAACCTTCTTTGATTAGGGTACCGATATTTTTTAATTTGTTTAACTTGATTATGCTTGCTGTCATTAAGATTGTAGTAACGACTACTCCAAATATGTAAACGTCAAAAAGAATTGTAGCTATAGGAATACTATTACTTTCTGGAGCAGTTTGACTTGGGACAAGGATTACTTCGGTTAATTCTTGTAGTTTGGTATCTACAAGGGATAGATTGCTTTTTACAGGCAAGCTAACTAATGGTATTATTAGAGATAATAATAGAGTAGCAAGTAGATAAAATCTCTTGAATTTATGGGCTTTGGTGTCCTCAAGAAGTATTTTGTAAACAAGTAAAGCAACGCCTAAGAGGAGTGTTATTTTGGTTAGATAGAGTGTCATAAGCTATTTAGTTTTGAGTTGGTCGTCCACTATTTTCTTTAATTCTTCTAATTCTTTTTTACTCATTTTACTTTTTTGAGTGAAGAAAGAGGCGAATTTTAAAGCTGAGTTTTCAAAGAAGTTTTCCACCATTGTGTTGATATGGTTTTCAAAATAATCTTCTTTTGCTATGATTGGATAATACTCTCTTGAGTTTCCAAAGGTTTTATATTCAACAAATCCCTTGTCAATTAGTCTTTTTAGTAGAGTAGATATAGTAGTCTGTGCAGGTTTCGGTTCAGGATATTTATCAATAATATCTTTAGCGAAAGCTTTTTTAGATTCCCATATATATTCCATTAACTGTTCTTCTGTTTGTGGTAACTTTATCATAATTATAGTTTTGTGTGATGTTCTAAAACACCATTGTTGTAATGTTTGACTTCAATTAGTTTGCCTTTTGCATCATAAATAAACCAAGACCCAAAGTAATAATAGTGTAATTGCTTGTCTGTCTTTTCAAACTTTGTTTGTCCTTTTGCCTTGACTTTCCGATTAGGATGATACTCGGTTGTAATGGCAACTCCTTTTTTAAATTCTTCTTTTTTATAGAGTACACCGTCATATTTATAACGCCAGGTTCCCTTTTGAAAACCATCAGCATTATATCTTCCTCTGTGAATATCTTTTTTGTTATCGACAGTTGTTTTAAATACCCATCTACCTATTTTTTCTCCATTTTGCTTTTGGTTAATCTTACAAGAACTGAGTAATAGAAAAAGTATAAGTAGGGGGAAAACGTTAAGAAAAGAAGACTTCATATCTATACTTGTAAAAGTTGTTCTACAAATATAGAATAGTTTTTTAATATCGCAAGTTATTTAGGTGTAAATAGTTAGGGAAGGGTATGTGGATAAGGTTTTTAAAATGCTCTTTATCTGTAAATGCAACTATTCTCTAAATGATTAGAAAACATAGACTTAACAATATTTTGGGTGTTTTAATGTGGTTGTTTGTGAAAAAGCGTCTATTTTTGAGTTAAATATAGATTTTCTATAATAATGAATGGTTCGATTAAGAATTTTACTGAGCAGTTGCAATGTTATTTTTGGATAGTATTGATTGCGTTTTCTACAATAGGATGCTCTGCAAAGACAGCAATGTTTGAAGGGGTTGATATTGCAGTAGAAAAGCCATTGACAGGAAGTAAGACTCTTGGTTTTAATGGAGGGAGTGTTTGTGAAAATGAGATTGTTCTTCAAAGAGAGAGCTCAGCTAAAACAAGTGTTCAAAAGGTTCTTCCGTTTATATTTACTCACATTGATGAGGTATGTGATTTGTCTATTATAGCTCTAAATACTGAATTTGGAGAAGATTATATTCTTGGATTAGCGGGTACTTCTCCGCCATTGTATTTGATGTTTCAAAAGATAAAGTATGCACTGTTGTCATAATGATTTACCAATAAAACATTATGATATCAATTCTTTATTTAAAATAAAATGCAAACTTTTAATAAACAGTCTTTTAATACGGCTGGACTTTTTACCCTAACACTTAGATTAGTAGTTGGGTGGACATATTTTTCTGCCTTTTGGCGTCGTTTAATTCTCGAAAATAAACTTATTGAAAATGAAGTGGGCTATATCGGGGTTAAGTTTAATCACTTTTTGCCTAATGCGATAGGAATAAAACCACTGATTGAATACTTAGTTACTCATCCAGAAGTATTGTGGTGGGCTATGGTCATTTTTACAGTAGTAGAAGCAATAGTGGGACTTTGTATAATGCTTGGATTATTCACTCGATTAATGTCTGTTGGTGTTTTCTTTTTGGCAATGGGTATTTTGCTTGGTTCCGGATGGATTGGTACGACTTGTTTGGATGAATGGCAAATAGGGGTGCTTGGTGTTGCATCTGGATTTATGTTGTTTTTAACGGGAGGAGGATATGGTTCATTGGATTATTATTTCAGTAAGAAGAATATGGCTTTTACCAATAAAAAGTGGTTTAAGTTTTTGGGTTCGGGTGAATTGCCAATTAAGAACTTAAAGGCAGTTGCTTTTACAGGTGCGTTTGCTATTTTGTTCTTGACTTTATATACCAATCAAGTATTTCATGGAGGTGTGTTTGGTACATTACACAACAAGTCTGTTAGACCTAAATTAGAACTTACAGAAGCTCGTTGGAGTGATAGGGAATTGAAGTTTCAAGTTTATCGCATTGAAGGGGCTGATGTTTACGGTTCTTTCTTAATCGGCATACAGTTAGAAACCAAAGCAGGGGAAGTGTTGCATAAGCTGGATGGAACGGCATTATCGCAATTAAATGATAATCAGATTGACAATGCGTATGTTGCTAAGATAAAAGCTGGAAAGCATAGTTTGGTGATTCCTTTAGGGGCAAAGGCTGTTCTGAGTTTGCCAATTGATATTGATAAGCCAGCGGAAGAGGTTGTGCTGAGATTAATTGATGTTAGTGGAATAGAATGGACTATTGCAGTGGAGTAATCTAAACGTTAGTATAAAAAATAGGGTATTGATTTTTGTCAATACCCTATTTTATTTATTACCCGTGTATTTGTTCTCTGTTTCCGTAGCTTTGAATTAGTTCTCCTTCAAAGTCTAACCATTCTTTCCAACGTTTGTCAACGTCAACTCTCTCTGTGTATTTCTTAGCAAACTTTAAGAAAGTAGTGTAGTGATTAGCTTCAGATACCATTAAATCGTAGTAAAACTTAGCTAATTCTTGGTCTTTTATATTTTGAGACAATGTTCTAAAACGTTCACAACTTCTTGCTTCAATCATCGCTGCAAATAGTAATCTGTCGATAAAAGCTTCATTGCGACTACCGTCTTTTTTACAGAATTTGTATAACTTATTTACATAGTCATCTTTGCGTTCTCTACCTAAAGTATAACCGCGCTCTTTGATGATGTCGTGTACCATTTTGAAATGTTCCATTTCTTCAATAGCAATATCTGTCATTGCAGTTACTAAATCCTCATGTTCAGAGTTGTAAGTGATTATCGTAATTGCATTTGTTGCTGCTTTTTGTTCACACCAGCAGTGGTCAGTTAAAATTTCTTCTAAATTACCCTCTGCAATATTAGCCCATCTTGGGTCCGTTAATAATTTTAATCCAAGCATAATTCCTTTTCGTTTTATGCAAAAATAGCAATTATTAGATAGATTAAAAATGAGTCTATTACATTTGTGAGATTGCTTATTTTTGCTGTATGGAAAAGGTTTTTCAAAATAAACGAATCGTTGTGATAGGTCAGGTTTGGCCAGAGTCAAAATCATCTGCTGCAGGTAAGCGAATGTTGCAATTATTAGCTTGTTTTCGCCAATGGGGAATGGATATCTACTTTAGTAGTGCTGCTAAGAAGAGTGTGTATAGCGATGATTTGTCTGTTTATGGAGTCAATGAATTTGAAATTTGGTTGAATGATGAACGCACGGATGAGGTTTTGAAATCTTTGAATCCTGATATTGTTATGTTTGACCGCTTTATGATTGAAGAGCAATTTGGTTGGCGAGTTTTAGAACAATGTCCTTCTGCAATGACGGTTTTGGATACGGAAGATTTGCATTTCTTGCGTTATGCCAGACAAGAGTTGATTAAAAAAGGGGAGGGAACGTTGGATGATTACTTGTATTCAGAGCGTACAAAAAGGGAGTTGGCGAGCATTATGCGTTGTGATTTGACGTTGTTGATTTCCAAGTACGAAGAAGAGTTGCTAACGCAAACGTTTGGAATTAGCGATAGTTTACTATTGACTTTGCCATTTATGGAGGCTGGGGTTACTGAAGATGAGCAGGCAAAGTGGAAGGGCTTTGAGGAGAGAGAGGGATTCGTGTTTATCGGTAACTTTATTCACGAGCCGAATTGGCAGACGGTATTGAGATTGAAGAAAGAAGTATGGCCTTTGTTGCGCAAGCGATTGCCTAAAGTAAATATGCATATTTATGGGGCATATCCTTCTCCCAAGGTATTGCAATTACACAATGAAAAGGAGCGTTTCTTTGTTCATGGTAGAGCAGAGGATGCTTTAGAGGTGATTGGTAACGCAAGAGTGATGTTGGCTCCGATTACATTTGGAGCAGGGATAAAGGGGAAGTTTGTTGATGCAATTCACGTAGGCACGCCATCGGTGACAACTTCTGTTGGAGTGGAATCAATGAAAGGCGATTTGCCTTGGTGTGGTTTTGTTTGTGATGAGGTTGTTGAAATGGTAGAGAAAGCTGTATTGCTTTATTCAGATGAGTTGGTTTGGCAAGAAAAACAAGCAAAAGGGCAACCGATTTTAGGTGCTAATTACGATAAGGAGCGTTATAGTGGGGTGTTTTTAGAGCGGTTAATAAGTTGCTATACAAACTTAGCTTTGCATAGACGAAGTAACTTTTTAGGACAGGTATTTAAGCACCACAGTATACAAAGTACAAAATTCTTTGGTATGTGGATAGAGGAAAAGAATAAGAAATGATATAAAAAAAGGCGAGTTAATTTACTAACTCGCCTTTTTCAATATGTAAGAATACTATTTAACTGCTTCAGTGTAGTATTTGTAGAACAATGGAATAGTTTCAATACCTTTTAAGTAGTTGAATACTCCGAAGTGTTCGTTTGGAGAGTGGATTGCGTCTGTGTCTAATCCGAATCCCATCATGATAGATTTAGAACCTAATTCTTCTTCAAATAAAGCTACAATTGGAATAGAACCTCCTGAACGCACTGGAATTGGTGTTACACCAAATGTGTGCTCATAAGCTTTAGCAGCTGCTTTATATCCAACAGAATCAATAGGAGTTACATATCCTTGTCCTCCGTGGTGAGGTTTAACCTCTACACGTACGCCTGCAGGAGCGATGCTCTCGAAGTGTTTTTTGAACAATTCAGTGATTTCTTCCCAATCTTGGTTAGGTACTAAACGCATTGAGATTTTAGCGAATGCTTTACTTGCGATAACAGTTTTAGCTCCTTCACCAGTATAACCTCCCCAAATACCGTTTACGTCTAATGTAGGACGGATAGAGTTGCGCTCGTTTGTAGTGTATCCTGCTTCTCCGTAAACTTCGTCAATGTCTAATTTCTTTTTGTAGTCTTCTAATGAGAATGGACGTTTTGCCATTTCATCTCTTTCTTCGCGAGAAAGCTCTTCTACTTTGTCATAGAAACCAGGAACAGTGATATGGTTGTTTTCATCGTGTAATGAAGCAATCATTTTAGTTAATACGTTGATTGGGTTTGCAACTGCACCACCGTATAGACCTGAGTGTAAATCTCTGTTTGGACCAGTTACTTCTACTTCAACGTAGCTTAAACCTCTTAAACCTGTAGTAATAGAAGGTTGCTCGTTAGAGATCATTCCTGTATCAGAGATTAAGATAACGTCGTTTTTAAGTTTCTCTTGGTTTCTTTTTACGAACCAGCTTAAACTTACAGAACCAACTTCTTCTTCTCCTTCAATCATGAATTTCACGTTACAAGGTAAAGCATCGTTAGCAATCATATATTCAAACGCTTTTACGTGCATGAACATTTGACCTTTATCATCACAAGCACCACGAGCGAAGATAGCTCCTTCTGGGTGTATGTCTGTTTTTTTGATTACTGGTTCGAATGGAGGAGAAGTCCATAATTCGATTGGATCTGCCGGTTGTACGTCATAGTGACCGTAAACTAACACCGTTGGTAAGGCAGGATCAATGATTTTTTCTGCATAAACAATAGGGTAACCTGGCGTTTCACATAGTTCGACAAGGTCACAACCTGCATCTTCTAAACTTTTTTTTACGTGTTCTGCAGTGTTAATTACATCCTGTGAGTATGCGCTGTCGGCACTAACAGAAGGCTTTTTTAATAGTTCAATTAGCTCATCTAAAAGACGTTGCTTATTTTCTTGAACAAATTGTTTTGAATCTTTCATAGTATATAGGATACATTTACATTATTCCTTACAAACATAAGAATAAAAAAAAAATAAAGTTTTTCTTGCAGATTAAAAAATGCGTTGTATATTTGCAACGTCTTAAAGGAACAACAGTGATTAACACTGGTTCCAGCCAACAAGCGGGTATGGTGAAATTGGTAGACACGCCAGACTTAGGATCTGGTGCCGCAAGGTGTGAAGGTTCGAGTCCTTTTACCCGCACAACAAAAAACCTCTTCATTATTTGAAGAGGTTTTTTTATTTTTATCCCTTTCCTTTTCTTTCTTTTTTGTAAATTTCAGTTTGTTATCTTTAGATGAAATAAGATTTGCGCCGTGACTTTTAGTTTGGTTCTTGTCTTAATATTATCTGTTAATCATATTTTGATAAAATAATGAATTTGAAAAATATACTTTCTACACTTTTAGAGTACGAACTATACGCAAGTAGGTCAATTACGATTACAATCGGTACAATCTTATTTATCGTATTTACGCTTTTTGTAACTAAATATGGGTTGCGTTTTTTAAAGAAGACGTTTATGAATATGGCTACTCCTGATGTGGCCGCACGTTTAGGAAGTGTATTTAATTTTGTGAATTACTTTATTTACGTGATTATGTTTTTCTTTATCCTAAATGCGATAGGGATTAACATTAGTATGTTCTTAACTACATCAGCTGCGTTATTTGTTGGTTTAGGGTTGGCATTACAATCTATTTTCCGGGATTTGATAGCTGGTATTTATATTTTGTTTGATAAGACCTTGAATGTTGGTGATGTGATAGAAACAGGAGGACATGTAGCGAGGGTGAAGACGATAAGCTTGAGATGTACAATTGTGGAGACGCGTAATAGAAAAGACGTGGTTATTCCCAATAGAAAATTGATTGATGATATAGTTTACAACTGGACACATGAAGACCCTGTTATTCGTGCGCGCATTGATGTGGGGGCTTATATAGGTACAGATGTTGAACTTGTGAGAGCGGTGTTGTTATCTTGTGTTGAAAACAATCAGGAGGTTTTGAAAAAGCCTAAACCAATTGTGTTTATTGATGAGTTTGGCGAATCTTCCGTTCGCTTTATCTTGTATTACTTTATTAACAATGCATTCGATAATGATCGTATAGCGAGTAATATTCGCTTTGAAATTGATAAGAAGTTTAAGCAAAATAACATCCAATTACCAGTACCTGTTTTGCGCTTGGATAATACAGATAAGTAGTGTGTAATTTACTTATATTAAATATCTTTGCCGAACTTTTTAAAGTACTATGGAACGAACATCAACTAAGAAAAACATATCTAATCCAAGAGAGACGTTAAAGCGTTTGAATAAACAGCCGAGAAAGACCACAACGCGTGTCAGTAAGAAAAAAAAGAAGGAAAGTTCTTCGAATTGGGCAGGTATAAAGTGGGGTATTATCATCAGCGTTTTGTTGGGGGGTGGTATTTGGTTGGGTGTTCATTTCCAAGAAGGGTTTAAGTACTTTTTTAGTCAAGATAGAAAGAATGCTCCTGAAAAGTCATTGTTTGATTTTAGAACAGCAGAAGTGTTGGCGCGACATGAGAGTAAGATGATTGGTTTTGACGTGTCGCATTATCAAGGTGTCATTGATTGGGGGTTAGTAGATTCTGTGGCAAGTAAGTCAGCTTTGGAATTTGTGTTTGTTCGTGCTACGATGGGTGTTGATGGAGTGGATAGGGCGTATAAGCTGAATTGGAAAGGGGCTGGAGCAAACCACTTTGTTAGAGGTGCATATCATTACTATCGTCCAGATGAAAATTCTGTAGAACAAGCAGAGAACTTTATAAAAACAGTAAAGTTAGCTCCAGGTGATTTACCTCCGGTATTGGATATTGAGGATTTGCCTAAGAAGCAATCGGTTGAAAACCTAAGATTGGGGTTGAAACGATGGATTGAATTAGTGGAAGAGCACTACAAGGTTAAGCCAATCTTGTATTCAGGGGAGCATTATTATACGAATCATTTGAAAAAGTGGTTTCCAGACCATGTGTTGTGGATAGCAAACTACAATTTCTTTGTAGAAGAGATAAAGCCAGAATGGCATTTTTGGCAGTTTACAGAAAAGGGAATTGTCAATGGAATTGAAGGAAAAGTAGATTTGAATATCTACAATGGTAATAAAACAGAAATGCGAAAACTACTAATTAAGTAGTCTTCGCATTTTTTTATTGTAATGGGTTTGTGATTTCTTATTTTTTGACGTCTAAGGCGTCGCGTAAGGCATTTCCAATAAGCATGAAGCTTATGACAAGGATAAACATTGCAAAGCCTGGTAAAAGCGCTAAGTAGGGTTTTCCTAATAAGATGTAATTGTAGTTCTCTTTAATCATTGCTCCCCAACTTGGTGTTGGTACTTGCGTTCCCAATCCCAAAAAGCTCAAACCACTTTCTACTAAAATAGCAGAAGCGAAGTTTGCTGCCGAAATTACAATTACTGGAGCCATACAGTTTGGTAAAATGTGCTTGGTTATAATTCTGTAGTTATTATATCCTAATGCTTTGGCAGCAGTAACGTATTGTTGTTCTTTTACACTGATGACTTGACCTCTGACAACACGAGCTACTTCTACCCACATGGTTAGTCCAACGGCTATGAATACTTGCCAGAATCCTTTGCCTAAAGCAAGGGTGATTGCAATTACTAATAATAGGGTTGGTATAGACCAAAAAACATTTATTAACCACAAGATTAAAGCATCTATCTTACCTCCGTAATATCCAGCTATTGCTCCTAAAGTGATTCCAATGACTAATGATATTAGCACAGCTACAAAACCGATAGAAAGAGATACTCTTGCACCGATTACTAATCTGCTGAGGTAATCCCTTCCTTGATTGTCTGTTCCGAGCCAGTATGTCTTAGTTTGTACAATGTCTTTTTCGTTTGTGCTTTTAAATACCGATAAAGGGAGTGCTTTAAATTCTTCTAATGCAGGTTGATTACTATAGGGTTTATAGAAAATAGAATCTGCTTTGATATGAAATTCATTGATAGCAATTTGCTGTGCTGTCTGTTCTCTTCCAAACCACAATTCACTGAACTTAATGCTTTCCTCTGTTGGAATCACAAGCATTTGTACTTTGAACCCTGGCGATTCAGAACGTAGGGCTAAGTCTCCTGCATTGGCGTTTTTGGAATTGTCTGGAATAAAGAAGTAGGCGAAAGCAGCGATGAGTGCAATTACCACAATTATCCAAAAACAGAAAACGCCCCAAAAATCTTTTTTAAATCTTTGGAGCGCAATCTGTGTATATGATTTACTTTTTTGATACATCTTATAGTTTAGACGATATTCTGTTTTTATTATCAATTTTCTTAGCAGCGTTTTTGTTGTCTAAGTCTTTCAGGATATTAACTCCCTCTTCGATATACACATCAGAGTTAAGCATTTCATGCCATCTGTCTCGCTTGTTTTCTAAGATAGTATCTTTTTTAATTCTTTCCATTTCACTTGGAAGAGAGCTGAATTTTAAAGTGTTTTTATACTTTGAAATTGCTTTAAATTTCTTGGCTTTCTCCTCAGTTTCTTTTTGTTTGATTTTGTATTGGTCAATGTTTAGAGAGAATGTCTTTTCATCTTTTCTTTCGTTTATCCATTGTGCATTTTCATCAATCAATTTGAACTGATCGTTGTTTGCAATACGCTTTTTGCTTAACTCAATAACGTTAGAGAAGTCATAAGGATAAGGAACGTAAGATGCTCTGTCTATTTTGTCCCAAGGCATTGCATTGTCCATATCTCTTTCTCCCATATCGATATATGAATAACGGTCTGGTAAAACGATATCACTTAATACTCCTTCTCTTTGAGTAGAACCACCATTGATACGGTAGAACTTCTGAAGTGTAATTTTAAGTGCACCTAAATCTCCATAAGGTTGTTTTTTCAATAACTCGTTTAAGTCAACAAGATTTTGAACAGTACCTTTTCCGTATGTGTGTTTACTTCCAATAATCACCCCTCTTCTATAATCTTGAATTGCCGCAGCAAAGATTTCAGAAGCAGAAGCAGAGAAGTTATTTACAAGTACAACTAATGGACCTTCCCATTCGATAGGTGTTCCTCTGTCGTCTAATACTTGTTGTTTTCCTCTTGACGATTTTACTTGAACTACAGGACCTTCTTTTGCGAATAATCCAACCATTTCAACAACAGTTTGTAATGAACCACCACCGTTGTTACGCAAGTCCATTATAATACCGTCTATATTTTGTTTTTTAAGTTCATTAATTTCTTTTGCTACGTCAGTGAAAGCGTTTCTCTTGTCTTTATTTTCAAAGTCAATGTAGAATTTAGGCAAGTGGATTAACCCGTATTTCTTGTCACCATTCTGAATAACACTTGATTTCGCATACGTTTCTTCCATCTCAATCACTTCGCGTGTAAGTGGAGTTACTTTGATAGTACCGTCAATCTTTTTAAGCGTTAAGTACACTGTAGTTCCCTTTTTACCTTTGATAAGTTTAACTACGTTGTCTAAACGCATACCAACGATATCTACTGGATCTTCATCTTTAGTTTGTCCAACTTTAAGTATGATATCTCCAACTTCAATTTCTTTACCTCTCCAAGCAGGTCCACCTGGTACTAATTCGTTGATTTCAACCCCTTCAGATTTCTTTCTCAAGACAGCGCCAATACCTTCAAAACTACCACTCATGCTTGCATCAAACTTTTCTTTGTCTTCAGGAGCAAAGTAGAATGTATGTGGATCAAAGCGTTCTACGATTGAGTTTAAGTAGATTGAAAACCAGTCTTTTCTTTCTAAATCAGTTAGTAAATCGAAGTATTCGTCTAATGATTTACCAGCACTTTCACGAGCTTCTTTTTCTAATTGTTCAAAAGATTTCTTTTCAACAGGTTTCTTGTCGTCTGCTTTTTTATTGTCCGCTTTCTTTTTCTTAGTTGAACTTTCGATAGGATCTCCAAACTCATCTAATTCTGCTTCATCTTCTGTAACTTCTTTTCCTTCTTGGATTTTTTGGTTGTCAGTGATTGTAGAAAGTACATTAAGTTTTAATTGTTTTCTCCAACGGTCTTTTAAATCTTCCTCGTCTTTTGCATAGCCTAAGTTGTCATAATCGGCATCAAAAACTTCGTCTGAATTAAAGTCAAAAGGTTTGCTAAGAATACCTGTGTAGATACCTTTAGCTTCTTCCATACGTTTAGTAATACGCTCATAAGTCAAATCAAAGAAAGATAATTCCTTTAATTCGATCATGTCGTCGATTAGGTATTCGTATTTAGAAAACTCATCAATATCAGACTGTAAGAAGTATCTTTTCATTGGATCCAATGCTTTTAGATATTCTTTATATACTGTAGCTGAGAATTTATCGTCAATTTTAGCTGGGTCATAATGGGTACGTTCCAACAAATAAGTAACCAACTCAAGTAGAAGTTGGTCTTTTTCAGGAGCATCTTTTTCCTTCTTAGGAATAAAGCTCCAAAGCAGAGCAGATACCCCGATTAGAAGAAGTATAACCTTATAATTTCTTTTCATAAATAACTTAAAAGTATTCATTAATTAGTTTTCAACTAAAGTAGTTAAAAAAGTAAAGATTTACATGAAACCCTCGATAATAATTTGTTAAAACCTTTTTTAAAAGGAGATATTGTATTTGTTTTAGGGTAAAATTGGTATTCACGGATAGAAGAGTTCCCTGAATAATTGTTACTTTAGCGAATGTAAATAAAAAAATGAAATGATGCAAAAACCCTTAATATTAGTTACAAACGACGATGGTATAACTGCCCCAGGTATGAGAGCTTTAATCGATGTAATGAAAGAAATAGGAGATGTTGTAGTTGTAGCACCTGATAGTGCACAATCAGGAATGGGACATGCTGTTACTATCAACAATACATTGACTTTGGAAAAGGTTACAATAGATAGTGATTTGGAAATGGAATATGCTTGTTCAGGTACGCCTGTTGACTGTGTGAAAATAGCATTAGGACAAATCTTAGATCGCAAGCCAGACTTATGTGTTTCTGGAGTAAATCACGGATCGAATTCTTCTATAAATGTTATTTATTCAGGTACGATGAGTGCTGCTTTAGAGGCGGGGATGAGTGGTATTCCGGCTATTGGATTTTCTTTGTTAGACTTTAGTTGGAATGCAGATTTTGAGCAGATAAAACCATTTATCAAGAAGATTACGTTAGAAGCATTGAAAAATGGTATTCCAACAGATGTAGTTTTAAATGTAAACTTCCCGAAATTAGCAACAGCAGATATTAAAGGAATTAAAGTATGTAGACAAGCAAAAGCTACTTGGGTTGAGAACTTTGATAAACGTGTAAGTCCTCATGGAAAAGAGTACTACTGGTTAAAGGGAGAGTTTGTCAATCAAGATAGAGGAGAAGATACAGATGAGTGGGCATTGAGAAATGACTATATCTCTTTAGTGCCAGTTCACTTTGATTTGACTGCACATCAAGTTATAAAAAGAATTAATAGTTGGGATCTGTAATGGGCGAAAGGTTAAAACATATATTACTCGGTTTCTTATGTGGAGCTATTGTGACTGTAATCGGTACAGAGCTTTATTTAAGATTGTTTACTAATTACGATTTGTTTTTAGACTTTGACTTTATCCGAAAAGCAGGAATGTTTGGTCGTGTCACTGCAATCGGAAGTCTTTTAAATCTGTTATTATTTACATTTTTTATTAATCGCAAGTTAGATTTTTTAGCGAGAGGTTGTATTTTAGCCGTTATTATTTTAACAGTAGTAACATATTTGTTGTAGATGAAGTATTATATCATAGCAGGAGAAGCATCTGGAGATTTGCATGGGTCTAATTTGATGAAGTCTATTTATAAAAAGGATCCAGAAGCAGACATACGTTTTTGGGGAGGTGATTTGATGCAAAAAGTAGGTGGGAAATTGGTTAAACACTACAAAGAATTAGCCTTTATGGGGTTTGTGGAAGTTGTCCAAAATCTGCGTACAATTCTTCGCAATATATCTTTTTGTAAAAATGACATTCAATCATTTAATCCAGATATGTTAATCTTTATTGACTATCCTGGGTTTAATATGCGTATCGCAGAATGGGCAAAGAAGAAAGGTATATCTACACATTATTATATATCTCCGCAGATTTGGGCGTGGAAAGAGAATCGTATTAAGGCGATTAAACGCGATGTTGATTTTATGTATGTTATTCTTCCGTTTGAGAAGGACTTCTATGAAAAGAAACATCAGTTTCCCGTTACTTTCGTGGGGCATCCATTAATTGATGCGATTGAAGCATATAGAGCAGAAGCGGATGTTGATTTTCGTGCAAAGCACAATTTAGATGAGCGTCCGGTGATTGCATTACTACCAGGAAGTAGAAAACAAGAGATTAGTAGATTGCTTAATGAGATGTTATCTGTGATTCATCACTATCCACAATATCAATTTGTGATAGCGGGTGCACCAGGTCAAGAAGCCTCTTTTTATGAGCAGTTTATACAAGACAAGAATATTTCATTTGTTTTTAATGAAACGTATGCGTTGTTGAACATTGCTCATGCAGCTTTAGTTACTTCAGGTACAGCGACATTAGAAACAGCTTTGTTTAGAGTTCCTCAGGTAGTTTTATATAAAGGAAACCAAATTTCTTACGAAATAGCTAAGCGAATTATCAAACTAAAATACATTTCATTAGTCAATTTAATTATGGATGATGATGTTGTTGTAGAGTTAATTCAGAGCGATTGTAATGCTAAAAGAATAGAGTCAGAATTCAGTAAAATTATAAATGGTAAAAATCGCGAAGAAATTTTATTGAAATATGATAAATTAATTTGTAATTTAGGGGGCGGAGGAGCGAGTGATCATGCCGCAGATGAGATGATTAAAAATTATATGAGAAAAAGCAGCTAAAAATATTTTGGGAATGAGAAAGTTTACGGTTTTACTATTCAGTTTTGTAACGTTTATTAGTTTTAATAAAGTAGAAGGAAAGAACGCTAATGTGAAGAGCAATAGTGTACTCAATTTTGGTGTGGAAGAAACTTCACCTATTAAAAAGAAGAAAACAGCGATTATAAACGAAAGTAAAAAAGTAGATACTCAAGTTCAAAATGAATTAGATGCTTTGTTAGACGACTTTATGCTTGAAATGAATAGCACGAAAGCAGAGTTTGATAATCTAACAAGTCAAGTAATTAATACTGCTTTTGATTACGAGGGTGTAAGATACAGATTTGGAGGTATGTCTCGTAAAGGGATGGATTGTTCAGGTTTAGTACAAACTGCTTTTGGAGATACAGAAATCAACTTACCTCGTAGTTCAAGTGAAATGGCTCAAGTAGGAGAACGTGTTAAGCAAAGAGACGCACAAAAAGGAGATTTGATTTTCTTTAAAACGCGTGGAAATAGAATTAGTCACGTTGGAATTATCACAGAAGTGTTTGATGATGAAATTAAATTCATTCATTCATCTACAAGTAGAGGTGTGATTGTTTCTTCTACGAAAGAGAATTATTACCAGCGAACTTTTGCTCAGATAAATAGAGTAGTAGTACAGTAGAACGTTTTAATTATACATATCAAATAATTTGATTGTTTGGAGAGAATTTTGATGCATTCATTAATAGATGAAGACATTAAAATTCTCTTTTTTATTTTATACCCTTTTCCTGATTATAGGAATATTTATTCACGAATATATATTAGTTGAAATAGCTATACTCATTTTGGGTATAGCTATTTTTTTTATAGCGTTTAATTACAAGCAAACGTTTAAGGTGTACCCAAGTCAATTGTCATTTGCAAGAGATGTGGTGCTTATGGGAACGCTCTTTATTTCTTTAGGAGTTTGTGTTAAGAAGACACAGGAGTACGCTTTTGATATTGTCAATACCAATGACAAGGTATCTCCGTTGGTTTTAAAATCTGTGAAAGCGGATGTTCGTATTGAAGAGGAATTGTCTTCTACAAGGGGCACAAGATACGTTGCTAAATTGCTTAGGTTAAATGATTCTGTAGTCAATACACAAGTGTATTTGTCTTTCAAAGAGGAAGGAGATAAACTTATTCCTGGTGATGTCGTTTCTTGTTTTGCTTTTCTGGGAAATATTCCACCTCCTAAGAATATTGGACAGTTTGATTATAAAGCTTATTCAGAGCACAAGGGAGTTTACTTTCAACTTTATGGGAATGACTATGTAAAAGTAGGCAGGGCCAAGGGTATTAAATATGAAATATT
>JASLGC010000079.1 GCA_030150335.1 Flavobacterium sp. | reverse complement strand
GGCATTATTAGAGCGGGAATTTGAAAGCAAATACTTTTACCTCCTCCAGTGGGAAGTAGGGCAAAAGTATCATGAGAATCCAAGACAGAGTTAATAATCTGCTGTTGGGGCTCACGAAAGCTATCGTGTTGCCAATACTTTTGGAGTATTTCAAGAGGTGTAACCATAATTTGTTAACTACAAGAAGTTTTGTAACGAATATAAGTATTTTATGGTAAATAAAAGGGTTATAGTGTGAAACTATAACCCTTTTAGTGTAATTATGATGTTTTATTAAACTTTGCTTAATATAAAATCAACTCTATTTTCAACTGTGTCACGAGGCACTTCAATCAAGTCATAACCATATTTAGAATATGTGTTGATTAGGTGTTCGTGAATTTCACTTGCTTGTTGAAAGTTTTCATAGCGTTGTTTATCACTGATGTAAATATTTTCCCAAGGTGGAAGTAAGAAAATCTGATGATATACATGCTCTTTACAAGCCATATCAAAGCTTTCTGGATAATTATCCCCCTTGTAATGCATGTATGCTAATACATCAGGTATTCCTCTATCCATAAATACAATATTGCTTTTTTCGCATACTGCTTCTTTATGTTGCTTAATTCTCCCTTCTAAAAGTAATTGACTAAACAGTAAAGGCTCTGTTAAAAATAGTTGGTCAATTCCTTTTTGTTGAGCTTGTTTTGTTACTTCACGAGATATTTCTGGATAGCAAACATATCCCTTTTTTGTAAGTTCGTTAATCAACGTCGTTTTACCAGATCCTGGACCACCTATGATTAAGATTAATTTTGTGTTCATTTTGCTGTAAATATCAAAGGTGCAAAAGTACAATAAAATGTTTCCTGTGAAAGAGTTTTAACGACATCTTTTGAAAATACTACATCGAAAAATGATTATATTTGCCTAATAAAAAGATTATGGACGAAAAAACACAAGACTTTTATAAAAGACTTAAAGAGCAATTAGAAAGCGATACAAACTGGCCAAGACCGTATTTATACAAATTTATTGTGCCAGGAGATGCAGCTAAAATTGCGTTAGTAGAAGAAGCTTTCGATGGTTGTAAAGCTGATATTCAAATCAAAAATTCAAGTACAGGTAAGTTCTCAAGCGTATCTGTAAAGTTAAATGTCAATAGTGCTCAAGAGATTATTGATAAATATATTGCTGTATCCTCAATAGAAGGTATAGTTTCTTTATAACTTCGTTTTAATTTTAATTAGAACATTTATTTTATTGCGAATTCCTTTTTTAGTATATTTAGCTAAATTGATTTCGTATCATTTATAATTATAGTATCCTATGAATTTTAATTCTCGTGAAGCAGTAAATAATTTAGATTATAATACTTCTAAAAAGCCTCTTATTATCCCAGAATATGGTCGTCATATGCAAAGTTTGATTGATCATATTGGTGTGATTGAAGATAGAGAAGAGCGAAATAAAGCTGCGCGCTATGTAATTAGTGTAATGGGGAGCATGAATCCTCATTTAAGAGATGTGCCTGATTTTCAGCATAAATTGTGGGATCAATTATTCATGATGTCAAAATTCGAATTAGACGTTGATTGCCCTTTTCCAATTGCTACTAAGGAGACTATTTTTAGTAAACCTGAGAAGTTAGCTTATCCTCAAAATCACCCTAAATACAGATTCTACGGTAATAATATTACTTATATGATCAATAAAGCGATTGAGTGGGAGGATGGAGAGTTAAAAGATGCTTTGATTATGGTTATTGCTAATCATATGAAGAAAAGTTATTTGAGTTGGAATAAAGAGACAGTGAAAGATGAAGTTATTTTTGAACATTTATGTGAACTGTCTAACGGGAAAATCAATTTATTTAAAAAAGAAGAAGAGTTGTCGACTACAGCTAACTTGATTCAAGTAAATAAAAAGCAATCTAATAAAGCTAATTATTCTACTAATCAAAAAAGCGCGAGTAGTAATAGTGGCAGCAATAACAACAATAACAAGAAGTTTAAAACAAATAATAACTATCACTCAAAAGGTAAAAAATAATGAGTACTTTCAAAATAGAAGGAGGATTCCAATTAAAAGGTGAGGTGCATGCGCAAGGAGCTAAAAATGAGGCTTTGCAAATTTTATGTGCTGTACTACTTACACCTGAAAAGGTAGTTATTTCTAATATTCCAGACATTGTTGACATTAATAAGTTAATAGAATTATTAGGGAATTTAGGAGTTAAAATAGAGGACTTAGGTCCGAACAAGAAATCTTTTCAAGCTGATGATCTGAAGTTAGATTACTTAGTTTCGGATGATTTTAAAAGTGGTGGTAGAGAGTTAAGAGGATCTATCATGATGGTAGGGCCATTATTAGCTCGTTTTGGTAAAGGGTATATTCCTAAACCAGGGGGTGATAAAATTGGAAGAAGAAGATTAGATACACACTTTGATGGATTTATTCAATTAGGTGCTAAGTTTAGATATAATAAAGAGGAGTATTTCTACGGTGTTGAAGCTGATAAGTTAGTTGGTACTGATATGTTGCTTGATGAAGCATCTGTAACAGGTACTGCTAATATTTTGATGGCTTCTGTTCTTGCAGAGGGCACAACTACAATTTATAATGCGGCTTGTGAACCATATATTCAACAACTTTGTAAGATGTTGATCTCTATGGGGGCTAAAATAGAAGGAGTAGGGTCTAATTTATTAAAAATAGAAGGTGTAAAAGAACTTTTTGGATGTGAGCATGCAATGCTTCCTGATATGATTGAAGTAGGTTCTTGGATTGGTCTTGCAGCAATGACTCAAAGTGAAATCACAATTAAAAACGTTGGATGGGAGCATTTAGGTGTTATTCCTAACACATTTAAAAGATTGGGAATTACACTTGAGAAAAGAGGAGATGATATCTATATCCCTGCTCATACAAATGGGTATGAGATCCAAAGTTTTATAGATGGTTCTATCTTGACTATTGCTGATGCACCATGGCCAGGGTTAACACCTGATTTATTGAGTGTAATCCTTGTAGTAGCTACTCAAGCAAGAGGAGAAGTGTTGATTCATCAAAAGATGTTTGAAAGCCGTTTGTTCTTCGTGGATAAATTGATTGATATGGGAGCTAAGATTATCCTATGTGATCCGCATAGAGCTGTGGTTATAGGGCATGACTTTAAATCTCAGTTAAAAGCAACTAAGATGTCATCACCTGATATTCGTGCTGGTATTTCTTTATTGATTGCAGCACTTTCTGCTAAGGGAGTAAGTGTGATTCAAAATATTGAACAAATTGATAGAGGATATGAAAGAATTGATGAGAGATTGAAAGCTTTAGGTGCTCATATTGAGAGAATAGAAGATTAAGCAGATCGATTAAAATCATAAAAAAAAGCTACTTGAATTATTTCAAGTAGCTTTTTTTATTGTTATTTCTGAAGTAAATCAAGTATTTTGATACCGAATACTATTCCATATTTATTTGGTGCATCAGAAGACACAGCTCTGAAGTAGTCTATCCTAAAAGGTCTGAATTTACCAATCCCCACGTTGTTTAAACCAATGCTAAATTCACCATATACATTTTTATCCGGTACATGTAGCATGTGGTAGCCTGTAACCAAAGAGTATCTGGTTCTGTTTAATAAAGGTATTTTATTGATTATAAAACCTCTAAAATCGTGTTCTAAGTGTAATTCTACATACGATTTATTTGTACTATACTCGTAGTAAGGTAGTAAGTTAAAATGCTTGTTGTAAACAGCTGATGAGCCAACAAATGTGCTATTACCATTAAAATGCTTGTAATCTGTAAACGCAATATTGTTTTGCTCTAAGTACTTACCTGCACTTAATCCTATATATAAGTTACCTACATTACCGATGTTGTCATTGTATTTTGTTGAAAGAGATACATAGGTATAATTGTAATCACTCGTTGTAGAGTTTAAGGCTTTTTCTAAGTTTAAAAATAAAATTGGATACTTAGAAGTTGGAATATATTGTTTTCTATTTGGATAGCTAATTATCTTTTGATCAAAGACTAAGTTTAAACCAATGTTTAGTTTGAATATTTTATTGTCTTCAAAAGGGTGATTGTCATAGTCATCTGGATTCAATGGATTATTAGATGTAAAGGTCAAATGTGGAACAAATGGAGGAGTGTTGATATGATTACTCAAAGCTTTTCTTGATGAATATTCTAAGCTTGTGGTTAGCTTCAATCCATTAAAAGCATATTGTTCATAGTTTAATTTGATAAAACTCTTTTGGAAATACTTCGCATAGTTTTTCCCAAACCAAGCACTCGCAAAGGAGTTGATTGGAGTTTTGATAGGATCATCTTGGTTAAATTGCAAAATAGAACTACCTCCAGATAAAGTTACAGTGTTGTAATTTTCCTGATTGAATATATGTGATGCATATCCAGACACCCTATATTTATTTTCAGACACCCCATAATTTACAATTGTCCCCATTTGAGTTTGCTGAAAGTTGCCATGATCTTTAACATAATCAAGACCTGTTGTAACATTAAACCCTTGGACTGCGTTGAAAGCAAAAGTCGACAGTAAACCTCTATAGGTATATGAAGTACTTTTGTACGAATTAATATATTGATACCCCTTTACTAATTTGAATAGCGTAAAGTTGTTCGTTCTCTTGTCAATAGAATCTAACGTGGCTTTTGTACTTTCTTGTGCAAAAATAGTTTGTGAGTTGAATGTTTCAATCTCCTTTTGTTTCAAGTGAAAAGGCCTTATTCCATCCCAGTATTCGTCAGTTCTATTCAAAAAGTTATTAGAATATTGAATAAGTTCATTTGAGAAATCTCCTTTTTCTAACTCTTTTTCTTTGTTGTAATTTTTGAATGTAGCATCAAATTGACCAGCGAAGTTAAATACCAAGAATTTCCCTTTTAAATAAATGCTTTGTGAACTTTTTACAAATTTATTAAGCTTTTCATCTTCTTGGAAGTTTTGGATTAAAACAAGTTGCTGAATATGTTTCAAACCAATATTCTCCCCTTCCATTGCAGCATACAGATGGGTAACTTGCCATTGATCACTCGTAATGGTCATTGTTCCCTTCATGATAGGTTCTCTATCTCTTTTTGGGGTAAACTCGATTTGATATAGTGTGTTGCCTTTTGAATCTTGGTCAACGCTCAATAATTTGAAGTAGTAGTAACTTTTAGCGTAAGGCAGTAGAGGAGAAACAAGACTAATTTGTCTTGAAGGAACTTTGTTTGCTAAGTTTATCTCACTATCAGTCGCTGTTAGGAAAAATAAGTCTTTTGAGATACCAACTTCTTTAAGACCGATTACTTTTTCACTATTGTGATTTTCGTTTAATGTTGTGACTTTGGAAGATAACTCTCCTAAATACACAAAGTTTCCTGATGGGTCAATGTCTAAAGATGGGTCTAAGTCTTTTCGCTTTTGCCCTAAAAAAGACTGTCTTGAAGTCGCTAATTGTAAGTTTCCTTTTGAATAATAATCATACGAATACTTTTCTACGGTGTTTTTATTAACGTTTTTACTTGCTAAAGCTATAATAAAAAGAGCATATTCATCTTGTGGGTTTTCATAGAAAATATCAGCCTTCTCTAATGGCTTAAGGATAATATCCCACTGTCCATTAGGAGAGTTATTTGGATTGTACTCTATTTTCTTGACTAAGTGATTATCTTCTTGAATTAAAATAACGTCTTTCGCAGATGCGTTTATTTTAAAAAGACCATCATTATTTGTCGTAGTTTGTTTATCTGTATTTTTAATAAAGACTTTCGCGTTGTGCAATGGTTTTCCATTAGGTGCGGTTACTCGTCCTAAAATAGTATTATTTTGGCTGTATGCATTAAAGCTCATTAGGATTAACCCTAAGACTATAAATGCTGATTTCAGTATGTTTTGTAACATTAAATTTGAAACGATGCTATGGCTAAATCATAACTTTTTAAACCAAAGCCAACTATTGTCCCTTGGCAAACACTTGATATATAAGAGTGTTTTCTGAACTCTTCACGTTTGAAAGTATTAGAAATATGTACTTCAATTACGGGAGTTTCTATTGCAGAGATAGCATCTGCAATGGCAATTGACGTGTGTGTATAAGCACCAGCATTTAACACTACTGCATCGTAAGAAAACCCTACTTCATGTAGTTTGTTGATAATTTCACCTTCTATATTGGATTGAAAGTACTCGAGTTGAATCTCAGGGTAGTTAGTTTTTAATTGAATGAAATATTCATCAAATGATTGATTACCATATATAGTAGGTTCTCTTTTTCCTAATAAGTTAAGGTTAGGTCCGTTAATTATCAATACTCTCATGTCCAATGTGATTAAGTACAAACAAATATATTATTTAATACTATATGTATAGTCATAAAGTTTCACTTTGTAATTTGTTAAGATAAAGGACTATGTGGTAAAGGGAATTACTAAGTTGTATTAATTTAATTCTATATGTTAATATAAGGTGTTTAATCTTAGTTTGAATATTTAATTATGTTAATAATGCTGTTTTTGTGAATTTACTTTGCTTTTATTTTATACATATTGAGATATTTTCGTTTACTATCGTTTTGTTTAACATTATTTTAAGTAAAAGTATATTTATTGTAGTTTGTTGTTTTATAGGTTGTTATGTTCTTAACGGGGTAAAATGCTTTATCATATTGTTATATTTTTATTAAAAATTCTAATGCTTTTGAAGGTAGTTTGTACATTTGACTTAGTTAAAATTTAAAAATAGCTAAATATGAAAAAATTAGTACTTTCAGTTATGGCAGTTGCTGCTTTTGGTTTTGCAGCTAACGCACAAGAAAAAGAGAAACCAACTTACGGATTCCAAGAGACTAATGTATTTTTAGAAGGAAGCTTCAGTATTTCTGATTCTAATATTAAACCTACAGGATCTGATTCTAAAGTAAAAACTACTACTTTTGAAGTTAACCCTAAAGTAGGTTACATGTTAAACGATAAGTTTGCAGTTGGAGCTTCTGTTGGTTTTGGTAAATTAGGTCTTGATAATGAAATTTTTGATGGTGCTTTTGATGGTTATGATGCACAATATTTCAAATCTACTTACGCTGGAGTATTTGCTCGTTACTACTTCTTAGAAGTTGGTAGCCGTTTCAAAACTTATACTGAAGTAGGTGTAGGATTTAGTCAAGGTAAAATGGATGTTAATGGTGTTGAAGTTAAAGCAACTGGTATCCGTGCAGGTTTAGACTTAGGATTTAACTATTTCTTGACTCAAAACTTAGCAATTTCTTTCAACGTAGCTAACGTATTCTCTTACGCTAACCACAATGTTAAAGTTGATGGAGATAAGCAATTTACTGTATCTAATACAAACGCAAACGTAAACGTTTTCAATAACTTCTTTGACAACGCTAAATTTGGTTTAACTTACAAATTCTAATTTTTAGAATAAGTAAAACTTATATTATTAAGAGCCTCTCATTTCGAGAGGCTCTTTTTTTGTTTGTATCTTTGATGATGTTATTTAATAGGTATGATATCAAATTACTGGGAGGGAAATATAAAAATGTTTACTACTTATTTAAAGTTAGAAAGGGGGCTATCTGAGAACTCAATTGAGAGTTATGAGCTTGACGTCCGCAAATTTCTTGTTTTTTTAAGTGGGTATGATCAACAATTTAAAATAGAGGAATTGGATACTATTATTGTACAGCAATTCTTATATAGTATAGCAGAGATAGTAGCGCCAACAACACAAGCGCGAATAATATCAGGACTGAAGAATTTCTTTAGCTATTTCATTTTGGAGGGGTATATACAGAAATCTCCTGTAGAGCTTGTAGAAGCGCCTAAAACAGGTCGTAAGCTTCCAGATGTACTTAGTTTAGAAGAGATAGATTTATTGATTGGTGCAATTGATCAGTCAACGCCAGAAGGCTTTAGAAATAAGGTAATGTTGGAGGTGCTGTACAGTTGTGGACTTCGCGTTAGTGAATTAGTAGGATTGCGCTTGTCTGACTTATTCTTTGAAGAAGGTTTTATACGTGTGATAGGAAAGGGAAGTAAACATCGTTTTGTTCCTATTGATGAGCATTCAATGGAGTTAATCACTTTATATATTGACACTATCCGTTCTCAATACACAGTAAAGAAAGACAGCAGTGATATTGTTTTTTTAAATAGAAGAGGAGGGCAATTAACGCGAGCGATGATATTTACCATTATAAAGCGTTTAGCAGTAGAAGTAGAGTTAAATAAGAATATTAGTCCTCATACCTTCCGTCATTCATTTGCGACGCACCTTTTGGAGAATGGAGCAGATATTAGAGCAATTCAAGTAATGTTAGGACATGAATCTATCACAACTACAGAAATATATACACATATCACTACAGAGCGATTAAGAGTCGTTTTAGAGGATTTCCACCCAAGGTCTAAGAAGTAAATGAGTAAAGGGTATAAAAAAAGGAGTTATTTAATAATAACTCCTTTTTTTGTATTCTATATTATTTAGCAATGTTAATTGCTCTTGTTTCTCTAATAACAGTGATTTTTACTTGACCTGGGTAAGTCATCTCAGTTTGAATTTTTTGAGAAATATCAAACGAAAGAGTTGCAGCCATATCATCAGTAACTTTTTCACTTTCTACGATTACACGTAATTCTCTACCAGCTTGGATAGCATAAGCGTTTTTCACACCGTTGAATTCATTTGCAATGCTTTCAAGATCTTTTAAACGTTGGATGTAAGAATCTAATACTTGACGTCTTGCACCTGGTCTTGCACCTGAAATAGCATCACATACTTGAATGATAGGAGCAATTAACGTTGTCATTTCAATCTCATCGTGGTGAGCTCCAATTGCGTTACAAACCTCAGGTTTTTCTCCGTATTTCTCAGCCCATTGCATACCTAAGATTGCGTGTGGTAATTCACTTTCTGTTTCTGGTACTTTTCCGATATCGTGAAGTAATCCAGCACGTTTAGCTAATTTTACGTTCAATCCTAATTCAGCAGCCATTAATCCACAAAGCTTAGCAACTTCTCTCGAGTGTTGTAGTAAGTTTTGTCCATAAGAAGAACGATATTTCATTCTACCTACGATTTTGATTAATTCAGGGTGTAAACCGTGAATACCTAAATCAATTACTGTTCTCTTACCAATTTCAATAATCTCCTCGTCAATTTGTTTAGTAGTCTTAGCAACCACTTCTTCAATTCTTGCAGGGTGAATACGTCCATCAGTAACTAAACGGTGTAAAGATAAACGAGCGATTTCTCTTCTTACTGGGTCAAAACAAGAAAGGATAATAGCTTCTGGAGTATCATCAACGATGATTTCTACACCTGTTGCAGCTTCAATAGCTCTAATATTTCTACCTTCTCTACCAATAATTCTACCTTTCACATCATCAGATTCAATGTTGAATACAGAAACACAGTTTTCTACTGCTTCTTCCGTACCAATACGTTGAATAGTATTGATGATAATCTTTTTAGCTTCTTGTTGAGCTGTAAGTTTAGCTTCCTCGATTGTTTCTTGAATAGAAGCCATTGCATTTGCTTTAGCCTCCGTTTTTAAACTCTCGATGATTTGATTTTTAGCTTCTTCAGCAGTTAAACCAGAGATGATTTCTAATTGTTCAACTTGAGTACGGTGAAGTTTTTCAATTTCTTCTTGTTTTCTCTCAACAATATCAAGTTTATGATCGTAATCTTTAACTCTTTTTTCTCCCTCTTCAACAGCTTTCTTTGCTTTAGCTAATTCACTTGAGATTTGTGATTCCTTATCTCTTGTTCTTTTTTCAGCTTCTGCAATTTTTTTATCTCGACTTAATATTACTTGCTCGTGTTCAGATTTTAACTCAATGAATTTCTCTTTTGCTTGTAATATTTTTTCTTTCTTGATTGCTTCACCTTCCGCTTTTGCATCACGTAAAATTGTTTTTACTTCCCCTTCAGCGTTTTTCAATATAGAAGAAGCGTGGTTTTTTTCAAGGTATTTTGCTACCATGAAGCCTATTGCGGCACCGATCACAATTCCTCCAATGATCATTAATATTTCCATAAATGTTCCTATAAATTATATATAAAAAAAGCTCACACCAGCTTGAGTCGCGTAAACTCTCTTATTAACAAGTTTTGAGTTAGCCTGCTGTTCAAGGATCTGCGAAACGCAGCATGCTTTAGTAGCAAAGATTCACCCATTTTAATTTGTTTGTGTTGAGTTTATCAAACAGTACTAATGTGAGCAGTATTTTTAGTCTTATGTAAAGAACGTGATGTCGAATTTATCTTGATAGAATACGGTCTAAAGCTTCATTCAGTTTTATTAATCTATCCACAGCTTTGTTATATTTCTCTGTAGTGTCAATTGTTTTCTGTTCGTTTTGTGATGCAAACTGTAATGCACACATCGCTAAAACGTCTTGCTTATCCCTAACAGCATAGTTTTCTTCAAATTGATGAATCATGATATCAATTTTCTTAGAAGCGGAACGCATTGCCTCTTCTTGAGAATAGCCTACTGTTAATGGGTAAACCCTGTCTGCTATTGATAATTTTATTTTTAGTTGTTCATCATTATTACTCATATGCCTCTATTTTATGAGATGAGCTATACATTGATCAATTTCTTTTATCAATGAATTTATCTTCAGTTTCGTATCTCTTCTATTCTCTTCACTGCCCAATAGCGAACTTGCTAAACGTAATGATTCATATTTTTCATAAATCGAATCTAACTGTTTCTCATTTCTTTGAATCTCCTCTTCTGCAGAATGTAAAGTCTTTTTCAACTCCCTGTTCTCCGCTTCTAATACATTCAGTCTCTGTATAAGTTTTGCAAACTTAACTTCTAAAGAATTGACAACATCAGTTAGTTCACTCATTGCGCTTAATATTCACTATCCTAATACTACAAAGTTACAATTACTATTTATATTTAAAAAGCTTTCATAAAAAAAAAAGAAAATTTATAGCGAATATTTACAAGGTGTTATCTATGTGGTTCATTTGTAGTGATTATACTAATTATTTTTGCTGTTATTATGTATTTTAGCCAAAAAGTTTTTTTGATATGAATTTTAGAATACTTACTGGTATTATCTTATGCGGTTTCAGTGTTTACGCCCAAAACGACAACACTCTTATATTTGATAACCCTTTACATATTCCAATTAA
>JASLGC010000059.1 GCA_030150335.1 Flavobacterium sp. | reverse complement strand
ATAGGGGAATGTGGTTTGGATAAGAAGATAGATATTTCATTAAAACTTCAAAAAAAGGTGTTTTCTGCGCAATTACTACTTGCAGAAAAGTACAAAAAAACTGTAATTTTGCACCTCGTTTCTGCTTACCAAGAAGTGATTGCTTTAAAAAAGGAGTTGAATATTTCTGTGCCATTGATTGTTCATGGGTTTAATAAGAACAAACAGGTAGCAGACAGTTTAATCAAGAATGGGTTTTATCTGTCATTTGGAAAAGCATTGTTGTACAAGTCAGATTTAGTTGAGGTTTTTAATGCTATGCCTAAAGACAGGGTGTTTTTAGAAACCGATGATGCCAATGATGTTAGTATAAACGATGTTTATGCAAAAGTAACGACTGTTGTTCCTGAAATAGAGCAACAAATAGAGGAGAATTTTAGAAAGATATTTAGTATATAATTGCAGCGATTAGCTGATTAAAACGTTAATAATAGATGGCTATTTGGCAAGAAAGAGCAGAATTACTGTTTAAGGAAGAAGGGTTACAGAAACTACAAAATGCAAAGGTATTAGTTGTAGGGTTAGGAGGAGTTGGTTCATTTGCGGCAGAGTTTTTAGCAAGAGCAGGAGTTGGAAATATGACAATTGTAGATGGGGATACAGTTGATATTACAAATATTAATAGACAATTGCCAGCATTACATTCTACAGTGGGAATGCCAAAAGTACAAGTGGTAGGAGATAGATTGATGGATATTAATCCAGCATTGAACCTAACGCGTATTGAGGAGTTTATTTCTCCTGAGCGAGCACACGAAATTGTGACTACAGATTTTGATTACGTATTAGATTGTATTGATAGCGTAACGCCAAAGGTTAATCTTATTTTAGCAGCAAAGCGCAAGAAGGTTAAGGTGATTAGCAATATGGGAGCAGGAGGTAAGATGCTTGCAAACAAGATTGTGATTAAAGATATTGCTAAAACAGATGTTTGTCCGTTGGCAAAGCAAATCCGTAAACGTTTGAAAAAAGAAGGTATTTCATCAGGAGTAAAAGCTGTTTTTTCAACAGAGAAACCAGATGAGAGCAGTTTGAAAATGACAGATGGTTCAAACTTTAAGAAGTCTTTCTTTGGTACAAATAGCTGGATGCCTGCCTTATTTGGATTGCATTCTGCAGAACACGTAGTGCGTTATATCATTTCAAAAGAACAATAGAAAGTATATAGATGATAAAAAGGAGCTCAATTGAGCTCCTTTTTGTATTTAATACCCAATGGTAAATTGTCTGTTTATAAACTGAGGGTTTGTAATTTCATCTGCAATAGCCACAGCAACATCTTCTACAGATATTCTGCTTCTACTTTCACAATCAAATACGGGGCTATTTACCCCTAATCTATAATGACCTGTTCTTTCTCCTGGATTGCCTGGATTCATCTCAATAGCAGGGCTAAAATAGGTCCATTTAAAGTCTGTTTCTTTAGATAAAATATTCTGGAAGTAATCGCGAACTGCAGTTGCGCCAGGTTTTATTGCTGCAGGAAATTCTGGAGTATCTACTAACTGTACATCTGGTTTTACATATAAAGTACCAGCACCACCAATTACGATAAATCTATCTGCATTTGAATTTTTTACTGCTTGGTGGATTGCATTAATTCCTTTTGTAAAGTCATCATATAAGTTTGGATTCGTCCATCCTGCATTAAATGCACTAACAACAATATCTCCTTCTTTTAGAATATTTTCTAATTGGTGTTCTACAGTTACGTCCATTTCAATTGGCGTAACTAATTTACTACTGTGAATTTTTTCCGTATTTCTTGCAATAGCATTTACTTGAAATCCTCTCTCTACGAACTCGGCAAGCAAGGCTTGTCCTACATAGCCAGTTGCTCCGATTAGAATTATACTTCTCATATCACATTGTTTTTTGTATTAATAAGAATAAAGGTAGTGATAATGTGTTTTTTGTAAATAAAAAACCGACTTAATCTACAAATTTCTTAATGTAGATTAAGTCGGTTCAGTATGTATATTTAAATTCTACTAATAAGCAGGTAGTATTTTAGCTACCATTAGTCCTTGTAGTACGATAATTAGTACAGATAATGACCATAGGAATACAAAGGCTACCTTTTGTAAGATAGGCTGTTTTTCGCCTGCTTGTTTTTGTGCTTTCTGCAACATTAACATAGGCATAATCAAAGCTAATATTACTAATGAAACAGAAGCATATCCTAAAGCAATGATAAATCCATCAGGGTAGAATAATGCAAACATTAAAGGAGGAATAAAAGTAAGTAGGGTAGCAGACACGCTGTGATTAATCATTGGTCTGTTTTTACCTAAGTCTTTTATGTAGTCACTTAATGCTAATGCTACTCCCCAGAATGACGTTAGAATCGCTGCAGCAGCAAATATGTTGAATGCAATTTTAATTACTTTAGAGTCCTGTATTTTGCGAATTGCTTTAAGTAAACCTTCTAATCCTGAGTTCTCTTGTAAGATAACTGTGAATGCGTTGCTTTCTATATTTCCTAAGATTGTTAGTTCCCAAATTAGGTATAATAGCAATGGAATAATACTTCCAATAAAGAATACCCATTTTAGCTGTTTTAGATTTCCATCTAAGTATTTTACTAAACTTGGAATTACTACATAGAAACCAAATCCTGTAAATACTACGGGGATAGTTGCCAATACAGGGATTGCTGTAGTTGGGGTAAAGGCTAAATGCGCAGCTTCTATTTTTGGCAATAGTAAACCGATTACGATACACAAGAAAATCAACTTGATACTAAACACAATCTTTGTACTGATGTCAACTAATCGCGTTCCAAAGGCAATGATACCTCCAAACATGACAGCAAACAAAATAGCTGTAACCTGTGGAGATATTTCTCTCTCAAGCCACAATTCTAAGTTAGTTCTCAATATTTCACCACCACCAGTGATGTAGGCACTTACTAAGGCGTACATCAGCGTAAGCATACTTATTGCTGTAACTACTGCTCCTGATTTACCAAGATACTTAACAGTCAAGGTATTTAATCCATCATTTGGTGAATTATATTTATAGACGTCCACAAGAAGAATAGAAGTATAAAACATAGCAAACCATATACAGAATAAGATTAAAGCCATAAAGCTAAAACCTACATTCGCTGATATAATTGGCATTGCTAACATTCCTGCTCCAATTGTAGTTCCTGCTACAATAAGGATACTTCCGATAATTCTTTGCATTGTTTTTTTGTGTTTAAATTAAAATGAGTTGATGTGTTTTTGTCTTGTTCATTAGTCTAAAATAGGGAGTTTTCCCATTGTCATTAATGTTTGAATAACTAAAATCGATATTCCAAATGCCATAATTAATGTAAAAGCTATCTTTTGGAAGAAAGTGATTTTCTCTTTTCTTTCTTGTTTAACTTTTATGTACATCAAAATAGGGATGAAAAGTGATGTAATTACTACTGAAATTGCTGCATAACTTAATGCTATTACAAAACCTTTAGGGTAGTATAGTGCAAAAAGTAATGGAGGGATAAAAGTAATGAGATAAATAATAAAAGGACGTTTAGAAAATGATTTTTTCTTAGATAAATCTCTAATATAATCGAATAATGCTAAAGCAACACCAAGGAATGATGTCAAAATTGCTGCAGCAGTAAATACATTAATAGGGATTTGCAGCCAATTTGATTGAGAAACGGTGCTAACGGCTTTTATCATTCCTTCCAATCCTTTGTTCTCTTGAATGATGTTAAAGAATGACTGAGGCTCAATACTTCCTAAAATTGAAGATTGCCAAATGATATATACTACCAAAGGCAATAAACTACCATAGATAAACGCCTTCTTTAAGTCTTTTAAATTTCCATCTAAGTATTTTACTAAACTTGGTACAACAATATGGAATCCAAAAGAAGTGAAGATAACAGGTATTGAAGAAAATACCAGTGCTTTCTCCATAGGCATTTGCATTAGATTCTCAATTCTGATGTATCCAAACATGATTAGGACAATAATGAATAGGAAGCCTAATTTAATTAAGAATAACCATTTCGTAGCAAAATCTACAATACGCGCTCCTAATCCTACAATACCACCAAATACGATTGTAAAGATAAGAGCTGTTGTTTGCGGTGTAATATCAATGTCTAACCACTGATTTAAGTTGAGTCTCAATATATCACTACCTCCAGCAATATATGCACTTACCAATGCGTACATCAGTGTAAGCATACTAATACCAGTGACTATAGAACCAGCCTTACCTAAATATCTGTAAGTCATTGTGCTCAATCCGTCATCTGGATTATTATATCTATATGTTTCAACTAATAAAATAGCGGTGTAGCACATTGCTAACCAGATAAGAACCATGATTAATGTGATACCAGGAAAGCCTACACCAGATGATATGATGGGCATTGCTAACATTCCTCCGCCAATTGCCGTTCCTGCAATGATAAGGATACTTCCAATAATTTTACTATTCACTTTTTTGTTATGTTTTAGTTGATAGTATTGTGAAAAAATAAATATATGTTTTTATTTTTTATATTAATACTAATAGTTGTTTATTTTATTTACTTGATTAGTTTTTTTTGGCTTAAATAAGGTTAATTATTACCTAAAGGATAAAGTTATATCTCGGTTAAACATTGCTTATATTTGTTTGTAATAAAAAATGTAAGGTATGAGTGTAGATGTTTTGGAAAACATATTAAATGAGAAAAAGATAAAACCTACGGCAATGCGTCTTTTGGTTTTAAAATTCTTAAAACAACAAGATGGTGCAGTTTCGTTAGCAGATATCGAAGCAAGCTTTGACCAATCTGATAGAGTAACTATTTATCGTACAGTAAAGACTTTTGAAAGTAAGGGATTACTTCATAGTATTACCACTAATAACGTTACACAATACGCATTATGTTCTCATGAATGTGATGAAGATAATCACCACGATACTCATTTACATTTTGTTTGTAGCAAATGCAAAAAGACAATTTGTCTAACACAAGTTACTATACCTAAGATTGAAATACCAAAAGATTTTCAATTAGATGATATAGAAGTAGTAGCCAAAGGGATTTGTAAGGAATGCAAGTCCTAATATCGGCGATATCGATATTTAGAAATGATGTGTGTAAGAATAGAAACTGCGTGAATTCGAGAATTTTCTATAAACCAAGTGTGCGTGTTTAGTCCACCGCAAACTACACCTGCTAAATATAAATTAGGTACGTTCGTTTCCATAGTTTCTGTATTGTATATAGGAGTACGGTCTTGCGTATCTGCAATTTCGATTCCCAGTTGATTTAAAAAGTCAAAATTCGGACGGTATCCTGTCAATGCTAAAACAAAGTCATTGTCAAGAATAACTTCACCTTCTGGTGTTTGTACCGTAACGGAATTAGGATGAATAGAGGTTAAGCTACTTTCAAATAAAGCTTTGATACTTCCCTCTGCTATTCTGTTTTCAATATCTGGTTTAACCCAGTATTTTACATGTGAGCTTATTTCTTTATCTCTAACTACCATAGTAACCTTAGCACCTTTTCTGTAGCATTCTAATGCAGCGTCAACAGATGAGTTACTTGCACCAACAACCACTACATTCATATTCGTGTAGAAGTGAGGGTCTTTATAGTAATGAGTCAATTTAGGTAAGTCTTCACCAGGTATATTAAGCTTGTTTGGCAAATCGTAGAAACCAGTAGCTACAATAACATTTGAAGCTAAATAAGTGTCTTTCGATGTTTTTACCTCGAATTGTCCTTCATTATTTTTATCAGCGCTTAGTACTTGCTCAAATAAGTGAAGGTTTAATTCGTTTGAAGAAGCAACTCTTCTGTAGTATTCCAAGGCTTCGTTACGACGAGGCTTCTTTTCAATACTAATAAAAGGAATGTTGTCTAATTCTAATAAGTCAGAAGAAGAAAAGAATTGCATATTAACTGGATAGTGATAAAGTGAATTAACTAAACAGCCTTTTTCAACAATCAGGTGTGACAACCCTTGTTTTTTTGCTTCTAGTCCGCAAGCTATCCCAATGGGACCTCCACCTACTATCACTATATCAAAATGCTTCATAATAATATTCTATTGCTTATAGTTTTGTTTTAAATACTATAAAATTGTTTATTCCTTTAATGTAAGAATTACAAAGTTACTTATTTCTTTTAAAACAAGGGCTGTATTCTAATAGAGAATTCTGAAAAGAAAAAAGCCACTCAAAATGAGTGGCTTTATATAAATCATATAAGATTTTGAATTATTCAGTTACTTTATCAGCTACTAAATGAATTCCAATTTCCATATCTTGGCTAATACCCCAATCTGCAGGACTTAAAGCAGCACCTGATTTATCAGTTGTACCAAATTTGATACCCCAATCAGTACGTTGTGCTACGAAGTTAGCTTCTACAGTAGCTTTACCATCTGCGATAGTAACTTTAGCTGGGAAAGTAATATTAACTGGTTTGTCTAAGATTGTTAAGTTTCCGCTTACTAATTTGTTAGCACCTTCAATTTTACTTTCAACTTTAGTTGTATCTAAATCTTCAACTTTAGTAATATGGAAAGTAACTGTTGGGAATTTCTCAACGTCAAAGAAATCAGCATTTTTTAAGTGACCTTCTAATTTAGCAACATCTTCATCTTTACTTACAGATTCTCTATCTACAGCGATAGTATTCATATCCATAACATAGTGACCTGCATTTAAACCTGAAGCATCAACAGCGATATCTCCTGATTGTAAAGAGATTTTACCAAATCTTGGGTCTAATCCTCCTTTGTGTCCTACTTTCCAAGTAACGTAACTATCAGTTAAGTTAACATTGAATTTTTCTCCTTTTTCAGTTGCAACTTCTTGTTCTGTAGTAGTTGTTACTTTATCTGCGTTTTTGTTACCACAAGATGCAAGAGTCATAGTAGCTATAACAGCTAATGATAATACGATTTTTTTCATTTTTATTGCTAATTTATTATGCTCAAATGTACAATTCTTATAGGTAATAAACAATGAGTCAGAAAAATAAGATTATGAAATACTGTCTTTTTATGTCTTGTTTTGACTTGTGTTTTTTGAAGACTTTATCAAAAAAACAACTTCAAAATATGTTATTCATATTTTTTAATTTGATATATTGAGATTTAATCTAAATAATCATAAGAATTTAATAGATGAAAAAACACTTGTATTAGTGAAATAAAATAAGTGTTTTAAAATATTTTGCATTGTCATTTATAAGAAGCAGGAGTAGAGAGTACTTTTTTGAAGCTTTTTAGCGTATAGACATAAAAAAAACAGGCTACCGAAGTAACCTGTTATATTTAGATTTTGTTTATAGAATTGACTATTCAGCAATCAATTTACCTTGCATCATAGCAAAGTGAGCAGGGAATGTACATAAGAAGTCATAAGTACCAGCTTCAGTAATTGTGAATTCAATAGTATCAGATTGTCCACCACCTAAAGTTTTAGTGTGAGCAACTACATTCTCTTTTCCAGCAGCAGGGATATAATCTGTATCTGGAGCTTGTGAAGCTTCTGTAGCGAAAGCCACTAAGTCAGTTCCTGGTTTTAATAAAACCCAGTTGTGTCCCATAATAGCTTTATCCATTTTACCAACGTGTTTCAACGTTAAAGTAACTTTTTGTCCAACAGGTACGCGAATTTCATTTTGACTGAATTTCATAGCGTCATCTCCAGTGATAGTAACTTTTACTCCTTGAGCTTCTTCAGTAGCAGCTGGTGCTTCAGTAGTAGCTTCCGGCGCAGTAGTTGCGTTGTCAGCTTTTTTCTCTCCACAAGAAAATAACATTGTACTTGTAATTGCTAATGCTAAAATGGTGTTTAATCTCTTCATGATAACTTTATTAATTAGTTTTTTAAAATAATGTCTTTTACTCTTCTTAATTGAGTACAATAAAGGTACGACAATTAGTATTCGTAGTCAATTAATTACGATTTAATTTGAGAAAGAATTATTGTTCTTTAAATGTTGAAAGTGTATTGATGAAGTTTTTAGTTTCGACCTCTTGGTTTTTGGCTTGAGTCCAACTAATAAATTGGTAGTTTGCTTTTTTTCCATCCAAGACCACTTGAATCATAAACATAACGTCATTTCCTTGAGACATCTTCAATTCGTACATTTTACCAGCAACACTGTTTATGCGAACTTCTTCTTGTTTGATGATTTCATAGTTTGGTCTCTTGTTGTAATTAGCTAACGCCTTTTCAGTGAATTCCTCAAAAGAAGCTGTTTTATCCTTTGCTTCATGTGCTGTTACTAAGAATACTTGTTTAAACGTATTCCCATATTGCAAGTCTGCATCTGGGTATAAATCTTCCATGACAGCAAGAGTTCCTGGAACTTCTACTGAGTATAAGTTTTCTACGGATACAGTTTGTGGAGGTGTTACTTTTTGATTACAACTTACCAATGTGAATAAGCAGATAGCAAAGGCTAAAAATTTCGTTTTCATAGTAAATGATTGTTTTGTTTTAAAGAGTTTTAAAGTTACTGAAAATGGATGAAGTATAGTTGCCCTTTTTTTACAATTTAATAACATCGATATTTTTAAATAATGCGTTATCTTAGAAGCATTAATATTAAAAATAATAATTATGGCAAAAACAGTTTTAATGTTAGCGGGAGATTTCGTAGAAGATTACGAAGTAATGGTACCTTATCAAGCACTACTTTCAATTGGAGTAAAAGTAGATGTAGTATGTCCAGGGAAAAAGAAGAATGAAGTAATAGCAACAGCTATTCACGATTTTGTAGGTTTTCAAACGTATGCTGAATCAAGAGGTCATAATTTTGTAATTAATAAATCTTTTGATGAGGTGAAAATAGAAGATTATGCAGGATTATACATCTGTGGAGGAAGATCTTCTGAGTATATTAGATTAAACCATCGAGTAATTGAATTCGTACAGTACTTTTTTGAAAAGAACTTACCAGTAGCAGCTATCTGTCATGGAATTCAAGTATTAACTCCAGCGAATGTATTAAAAGGAAGAACCCTTACAGCATATCCTGCGGTAGGACCTGACATTACAGTTGCAGGAGGTGTTTACAAAGAAATAGATGCAGACAAAGCAGTGGTAGATGGAAACCTTGTTACATCTCCAGCTTGGCCAGGACATCCAGCAATTCTAAGAGAATTTTATAAGATGTTAGGGGTTACAATAGGATAAGTAAAACCACAATAATCATTATTTGCGATGCTATATAAGGAAGAGTTCATGAAACATTTCTTATTTTAGCATCGCAAATTTTTTTTATATGATTTCAATAGAGCAATTTAAGGCAGAGTTAGATATTATTATTCGCAACGCAATTAGAGAGGATGTAGGAGATGGCGATCATAGTTCTTTAGCATGTATTCCATCCTCTGCACAAGGAAAAGCAAAAGTGCTTGTAAAAGAAAGTGGTATTATAGCGGGAGTAGATTTTGCAAAGATGGTATTTCATTACGTAGATCCAACTTTGGAAATTGAAGAATGCATTAAAGATGGAACGCCAGTTAGCGTTGGTGACATTGTTTTATATGTGTCGGGATCATCTCAATCTATTTTAAAAGCCGAGCGTTTAGTTTTAAATGCAATGCAACGTATGAGTGCAATTGCTACAAAGACTAAAGTTTTTGTTGATTTATTAGAAGGAACGGGAACTAAGATATTAGATACTCGAAAAACTACACCTGGAATTAGAGCTATTGAGAAATGGGCTGTGAAGATTGCAGGAGGAGAAAACCACCGTTTTGCCTTATACGATATGATTATGTTGAAAGACAATCACATCGACTTTGCAGGTGGTATCAAGCAAGCTATTGAAAAGACAAATCAATATTTAAAAGACAATAATAAAGACCTTAAAATTATTGTTGAGGCAAGAAGCATAGATGAAGTGCAACAAATCTTAGCTTGTGATAACGTACATCGTATTTTATTAGATAACTTTGATTATGCAATGACAAGAGAAGCGGTGAAAATAATCGGCAATCAATGTCAGACAGAGTCATCTGGTAATATAGATGAAACAACTGTAAGAGAATACGCGTTATGTGGAGTTAACTATGTTTCCTCAGGAGCATTAACACATTCTGTTTATAATATGGATTTGAGTTTAAAAGCCGTTTTATAAAATAAGTAAGTAATGGTTCGGAGCGTAAAGCGTTATAAGATATAATACTGCATTTTTAAAAGAAAGCGATAAAATGTCGAAAGAAATTGAGAGTAAAATAGAGAGAATTCCCATTATCAATAAGATTGTATCCTTTTTGAAAAAGATTCGTTTTTCTTTTTTAGAAGGATATTCTTTATATGACCTTATTGAGTTGTATTTAGTAGGAATTATCAAAGGAGCTTTCTCCTATAGAGCAGGTTCAATTGCCTTTAGTTTCTTTATGGCCTTATTCCCATTCGCCTTATTCATTCTAAACCTTATTCCTTATATTCCGTTGGATAATTTTCAATTAGACTTTATGCAGTTTATTGAAAACTCTGTACCCCCCAATACATTTGAGGCAATAGAGTCTATTCTTCACGATATTATGAACAACAGTTACCGATCATTACTATCATCCGGTTTTGTCTTGTCCATATTCTTAATGACCAATGGAGTATTTGCAATTATAGGAGGTTTTGAATCATCCTATCACATTAGCATCTCACGAAATATTATCAGACAGTATTTAGTAGCCTTAGTGCTATCAGTGTTCTTAGCTGTATTGCTTATATTTTCAGTTGCCTTCTACGTTGTTTTGGAAGTCGCGATGTATAAGTTTGACGTTGATTCCACATTGATTCAGTGGTCAAGAAGCATTTTCTTGTTACTTGTTGTTTTAATGACAACATCAATTCTCTATAAATTTGGAGCCAAAGAAACCAAACGAGTTTCTTTTATCTCAATAGGCTCAGTCTTTACTACAATTCTTTACATTCTTACTTCTTATTTATTTAGTGTATATGTGTTGAGGTTCGCTCGTTATAACGAATTATATGGCTCAATAGGGACTTTATTAGTGGTTATGTTTTACTTGTGGATCAACTGTATGATCTTATTATTAGGTTTCGAATTAAATTTAGCCATAAGTAAACTAAAGTCGAAAAAAAAGGTATATTTGAATCATAACCATTAAACTAACCAATAAATTATGAAGAATTATTTAACCTGCTTGATTATGGTACTTGGTGTATCTTTATCAATGCAAGCACAGAGTATTGTGGGTAAGTGGAAGACTATCGATGACAATACAGGCAAGGAAAAGTCTATCATTAATATTTATGAAAAAGACGGGAAATACTACGGACAAGTAAAGAAATTGTTGAATCCTTCTAAAGCGAACCCTACTTGTGAAAAGTGTGAAGGGGATGATAAAGGTAAACCAATAGAAGGTTTAGTTATTATCAAAGGCTTAACGAAAAAAGGAGAGGAATATACCGGAGGTAAAATCACCGATCCAGAATCTGGAAAACAGTATAAATGTACTGTGAAATTAAACGGAAAAGACAAGCTTGACGTTAGAGGTTATGTGGGATTATCATTACTTGGTAGAACACAAACTTGGGTAAAAGCAGAATAAAATTTTAAATAGAATATAAAAAGGTCATCATACGATGGCCTTTTTTTGTGGATTTATCTTTTAAAATACAGGTTGTTTTTCCGTGTAAATACAAGATAAGCAAGGCGTTTTTTGGCGATTTAAATTTGGGTGCTCCCATAGTGCTCCCATAA
>JASLGC010000042.1 GCA_030150335.1 Flavobacterium sp. | reverse complement strand
CATCACTCACTTTTACCTCAGTAAATACGCTTTCGTCATAATACGCAACATAGTAATTCAGCTTATTACTTGGAAAAATAACCAGTTTAGGGTTGTTCCCTACTGAAGGATTTGCAACCTTCGGACTTCCATACTGTCTCTTATATTCTGCGTATAAGTCTTTTGATTTCTCTTCTTTACCAGACGTTAAGTCTAATACAATCGTAGGCATATAAAAATACTTTGGCATCATAGCTTTCATCTCTTTAAAAACAGCATCTCCTTCTTTAGTAGCAACCATAAAAGCACCCTCAGCTGCTCCAACTGAATTTATCTTAGCTCCTGTTACTGATTGAGCTACAAGAGTTCTTGTATTTACAGCATCATCAGCTATTTTTTCATTGATAATTCCTTCATTCGCAATAGATACTGACACCTCTGTTAAAACCGTTTTTTCTTGTTCTTTTTCTCCATTTATTAAAATAATACCATCGGATTTCAAAGATTTCAAATCTGCTGATTTATCAGTTATCTTTTGAAAAACAACTCCCCCTTGTCCATCAGCTGTAGCAATTGTTCCTTCATCAGCATTGTCTGATTTATCTTTAATATTCGAACGTAGCTTTTCAACAGTTACATTTTTATTCTCTATATGCTTTGTTGTAATTCCATTTTCTTTAACCCTTAAACTAACTGGTTTCAACAAAGCACCATTACCATTATTATTACCTTCTCCTACTATTTCTAAAGATTGATCTTGTATCCTAAAATCTTTTCCATTTTCAAGCATTGCTGTAGATAATGGTGTGTAACTAACTTCTCCATTACCATCAGCCATAGGTACCGAACCTTTAGGTTCACTTTCTTGCTTAGTGTTCTTAGAATGCATTTTATCGGCACCAATTGCAAGCGGAGCGACTAAGTTTTCTGTAATACCCTTATCCTTAATTGCCATACTCACAGGATAGTTTACAGCATTTATACCTGTCGTTTCATTTCTAAACTCTAAAGGCCCAACCAATGTAAGATTGTCAGAATTTTGTTCAATCAAGTCATCCATACTTCTGTATTCCAATCCATTTTTTCCATCTGTTACCGCAATAAAATCTTTGTCCATGTCCTTAGAACCAAGTTTATCGATAGATACTGTACGCTCTTTTAAATGTCTCCCTTCTACAGCATTTTCATTTAAACTAATTTGCACATCTTTTAAAACAGCACCAGTACCTTTTTCTACATTGATAACCTCATCATCTGTTATATTATGTGGCGTGAATAATGTATTTACAGCTTTATAAGAAGCCCCACCTTGTCCATCAGCTGCTAAAACCGTATTTAATAGTGCATTTTCAGTACCTACTGAGCTCGATATTTTACTTGAGGTAACTTGTTTCTCACCAATGTGATTTGATAAAATACCACTATCATTAACTTGTATAGTTACTTCCGATGCTAAAGCTTGCTGAGTAAAACCAAGTAAATTAATAGAGCTATCAGATTTCATTGCCTTACCATAATGAGATAACGGTAGATACTTTGTCTCTCCATCACCTAAAGAAGTTAAAACATAACCCTTTCCTGCTAATTCGCTATTCATCTTAATAGCTGTAATATTCTTATCTGCTATTTTATTATTTGTAATTCCTTTCTCTTGTATAGATATTTTAGTATTTTCTAATACTGACTCCTTACCTCCTTCAACAGAAATTTCAGGTCCTCCAGTTAATGCTCTTCCTTTGTGATTTATAATCTCACTAATGGGTTTGAAAGCTGCTTTTCCATCACCTATAGAAACTAAAATATCGTCTGGAGAGGCACTTTCTGAAGATATCTTGCTTGCAGTAACTGTTTGTTCTTTTATATGTTTTGTTTCAATACCATTATTAGCAACTACAATCGTAACATTTTGCAAAGTTGCCTTTGTTCCTCCATTAACTACAATAGAACTATCACTAACCATTTTTTTCCCTTTCGAAAAAACTAAATCATCAATAGATTGAAAAGTAACATCTCCTTCTCCATTTGATGCTAAAACATTGCCTTCTAATACATTCTTATTATTAACAACAGAACTCATCTTATCAGCAGATACGGCATTTTCAGCTACATGTTTATTCATTACTCCTCCATCAGAAATACTTATATCAAGAGGTTGCAATACTGCTTTTTGTCCTCCTTCAATCAATAGCGAACCATCACTTGTTACACTTTTCCCTTCTTCATTCACTAAACTTTGTAGGTCTTTATACTCAACCCCTCCTTCTCCATTCGCTAATAAGACTGCATTTTTATTCGCATTAACTTCACTAACTTCCGAACTCATTTTTGCTGTCGTAACAGCTCGATTAGCAAGTTCTCTTTTTCTAATTCCTTGCTCTTGAATACCAATAGCAACCTGAGTTAAAACAACTCCTTTTCCTTTATTATCTCCTATGAACTCTAAACCATTTTTTAATAGCATATTATCCCCATCTCTTTTCACAGATTCTATTGATATAAAATTAGCGCCATTTTGGCCATCTGAGGCTAACACATAATTATTTCCAGCATCACCAGAATTGATTTTATTTGATGTGATTGATTGATTATTAATACCTAAAGCTACTGGTTTTAAAACTGTATTTTCTCCATTTGTTCCATCTGTAAACCCAATTATACCATCTGTTTTAATATTTTCAGCTTGCATATCTCCAATAGTAATATCATTTAAAGGCTTTAGCTCAAAACCACTTTCACCTGTAACTAAGAAAAGATCTTTTCCTTTCTCATTACCTGGGCTTAATTTCTCAACAGCCACGATACTTTTATCTGCAATATCTAATGCAATATCTTTTAAAACAGCATCTTCTACCTTACCTTCTCCATTAATCGTAATGATACCGTCCTTTGAAGAAATACTCTTTCCTTGCTTAATCGATTCTGACGTTATTTCTTTATAAGTAATATTTCCATCCTTATCACTTGTTGCTACTGCTCCATCAATCGGTTTTGCTGCTTTTAGCTTCGTTTCGTCTATAGATTTATTCTTAATACTAAATTTTACATTAGACAATACTTTTCCAACTGCTTCTGATTTATCGTCAACAAGAATAATATTATCTGTATTAATATTACCTTTAGAGGCAATCATTTCACTTTCTAATGCCTGATATGAAACAGAACCAAATTTATCACTTACCGCTACGCGATGTTCAATCTCAGGGTCTTTTCCGGCAAATAATTTTTCTGCAGTAACTGCATGCTCATTAATATGTAAACTATCGATAATAGCATAATCCAAATGTCCTTTTTTAACACCTCTGGATTCTATTGAAATACGGACTTGTTTGTTTAAATCATCATTTCCTATTAATGCATTAGTACCATTTTCTACTTTAATACTATTACTTGTTCCTAATAAACTGCGTTTCTGAAAAGCTGTAATAACTTTATTCCCTTCTATAAACTTAGCTCCTCCCACTCCATCACTAATCAACATATAATTCTCAGTATTTTCAGGAGAACCAATTTTTTCTGATGTGATAGCTTTATTCTCAATGTGTTTCGTTTGAACACCATTCTCTTTTATACCTATAGTCACTTTAGAAAGTAAAGCTGATGATGGATATCCATCAATTGCTTTTAAAGAGTTGTCAAATAATAAAGGTTGTTTAGATACAACTCTTTCAAACTCCTTATATTCAACAGTTCCATCTGCATTCGCAACAGGAATAAAGTTTTTCTTATCTTTTCCTGCATATAGTTTATTTTCTGTTACAGCGTAATTCTTAATTTTAGGAGTTGTAATTCCATTCTCATTAACATCTAAAATCACATTTGACAAGACGCTTTTCACTCCATTGGCCTCTCCTGAAATCTTAATAGTTTGTTCATTAGAAGTAATACTTCCTGCCGTAGCACTTATTACATCTTTTGCTGACGAATATTTAACGCTTCCATCTTCTTGTACTGCGGGTACAGAACCTTTCTTAGTGCCTGAAGGGGCACTCATTCTCGATTCAGTCACAGCGCGTTTTTGAATATGTCCTTCTGTGATTCCTTCTGGTTTAAGGTCTAATTCAATTTGTGTTAATAACGCTTTTGTTGTTTCTCCTTGTACTTTGAAAGGACTTCCTACAACCAAGCTTTTTGCTTTTTCATCAAAAAAACTCTCTGCTTTTTTATAGTTCACATTCCCATTTCCATCAGCTGTTAATACAGAATTAGCATCAACAAATTGTCCTCCTACTATAGAGCTAATTCGGTCATTATCTACTGCTCCTAAGGCAATTTTTTCTTGTGTGACACCTCCTTTTCTAATTCCGATACCAGTTGCTTTATGCATAGATAATCTACCATCCGTACCATTGATAAACTCCAGAGAACCTCCAAGTTTAAGGTCTTCAGAAACATCTACACTTAATTCGTCCACAGCTTTGAAAATAACCCCTCCACTTCCGTCAGCTGCCATAACGTGAAATTGTGTTGTTCCTTCATCTGATTTTAATTTTTGTGCAGTAATAGATTTATTTTCAACCTTGGTATTATCAACAGCTAAGTTGGCTATTCTTCCACGATTTACAGCTCCTTCCATGATTTTACTCGTGCTTACAGCCCTGTCATTTATCTTTTCTTCTGTAACAGCTTTATTAAGCAGTTTTGAAGTAGTTACTGCATTTTCTTGAATCTTGCTCTCAGAGACTGCATCCTTCGCAATTTTAGCATTAGTAACAGCAAGGGGGGCTAACTTTGCAGAAGAAACGGCGAAATCGTCTATCTTCTCTTGTTTCACTGCCTTGTTTGCCAACTTTGAGGTAATTACCCCTCCTTCTCTGATGGAAATAGAGGCACTGTTCAATACTGCTTTTTGTCCTCCTTCAATCAATAACGAACCATCGGGATTGCGCAACTCACGCCCTCTTTCTGCAATTTGTTCATAGATGTTATTGATTGTACTTTCCTTTGTTAAAAACTCCAAGACAACGTCTAATACCAACTCTGGCAAGTCAATTATTGTCTTCTTATTTTGTTCATCTGTATAAATTAATTGCTTACTCTTATCTACTGAAAGAGAAGTAAGTATATTGATTGATGTCAATGGAACGTCATGTGAATTTAAATTTGTTTCAACGATATTTAATGTTCCATGGTCAAAGTCAACCAAAAAATCAGAAATAGTTGTGTCCTTGCCATCTACATAGGCAAAACCAACTGT
>JASLGC010000323.1 GCA_030150335.1 Flavobacterium sp. | reverse complement strand
GTCTTGTCGTAAACGCTTTCGTGAATAATCAAACGTCTTGTAGATGTACAGCGTTGTCCTGCTGTTCCTACAGCTCCGAATACCGCTCCAACTAACACCATATTGATATCAGCGTGTTCTGAAACAATAATAGCATTATTTCCTCCTAATTCAAGGATAGTATTTCCAAATCGCTCTGCTACAGTTTTTGATACGTGTCTTCCGATGCGTGTAGAACCAGTAAATGATACTAATGGAATGCGAGGGTCGTTGTTGATTAAGTCACCACATTCATTACCGATAACTAAGTTTGATACTCCTTCTGGGATGTTGTTTAATTTGAATACTTCTGAGATGATGTTTTGACATGCTACACCACATAGAGGTGTTTTTGAACTTGGTTTCCAGATACAAACGTCTCCACAAACCCAAGCAATCATAGTATTCCAACTCCAAACAGCTACTGGGAAGTTAAATGCTGAGATAATACCTACAATTCCTATTGGATGCCATTGTTCATACATTCTGTGCATTGGACGCTCTGAATGCATTGTAAGACCATATAATTGGCGTGATAAACCTACTGCGAAGTCACAGATATCAATCATTTCTTGAACTTCTCCAAGTCCTTCTTGTAAGCTTTTACCCATTTCATAAGAAACAAGCTTTCCTAAGTATTCTTTTTTATTGCGTAGTTCTTGTCCGATTTGGCGTACAATATCTCCTCTTTTAGGAGCAGGAACAAGTTTCCAATCTTTGTACGCTGCCTGAGCAGTTTGCATAACTTTCTCGTAGTCTTCTGCCGTTGATGCTTTTACTTTTCCAATTAATTTTCCATCTACTGGAGAATAAGATTCAAGTACTTTTCCGTTGGAAAAAGAGTTTAGCCCTGTAGAAGACCCGTCGTTTACTTCTTTTAAACCTAACATTTTCAGAACTTCTGAAATGTCGATTTGGTTAGTTACTGTACTCATTTTTTTTAGTTTATAGTTTTTATTTGGTTGATTTAATGCTAATATAAAAAAAAATCACAGTATTTGATGTAAACGCCTAAATAGTTCTATTTCGTAAATTTAGGGTTTGTAGGCATAACGGTATGACAACATTCACAGCTACGTAAATCTTCTGAAGAATAAAAGTGTTTGAAGTGTGGTAAGAAATCAGTTTCTATGTTGGTTAATTCAAAGTAAACCTCATATAGTTTGTGATTGCAATTTTCACAATACCAGATAAGTCCATCTTTAGAACCTTTTTCTTTTCTCTTTTTTTCAACAACTAAACCTACTGAATTTTCTGTTCGAATAGGAGAATGCGGTACTTTAGGAGGGAGTAAATAAATATCTCCCTCATTTAAAGTAATGCGTTTTCGTTCGTTGTTTTCTTGTATATCAATGTAAATCGTTCCTTCTAATTGAAAGAAAAATTCTTCTGCTTCATTATAATGGAAGTCTTTACGCGCATTGGGTCCTCCAACGACCATAATAATATAGTCAGAAGACTCAGGATATAAATTTTTATTGCCAACAGGTGGTTGTAATAAGGACTTATTCTCTTTTACCCACTTAAAAATATTAAATGACGATGTTGTACTCATAGCATAACTAATTACTTCTACTCAACCAACTTTGTGGATTGTTGATGTCTGTATTGTGTGATAGTAAAAACTTCAATACTGTTTTTCCAGTACTATTTGTATTAATTGTTCCAATAGTTTGTTTTAAGCTCACTTTATCTCCTTTTTTCACAGATACCTCACTTAAGTTTTGGTAAACAGTGATATAATCCCCGTGTTGGATTAGGACAGCTTTATTTCCTCCAGGTAATACTTGTACTTGTAGTACATCTCCTTGGAATACAGCTCTTGCTTTTGCACCAGCTTCTGTTGTAATCTCAACACCACTATTGTGAATTGTAAGATGTGTTTGTACAGGGTGCGGTTGGTCTCCATAAGGCAATGAGATATATCCTTTACTTACCGGCCAAGGCAATTTACCTTGATTCGATTTAAAGTTATCTGCTACTATTTTACCTTCAGGAGTAAGCTCAAATGCTGTAGATGTTTTACTTGTAGTCGTTGACTTCGTAGTAGTTTTTCCAGCTTTGGCTGCTTTCTCACGAGCAATACGGTTAGCTTCTTCAATCGCTTCTTTAATTAATTGCTTAATCTTGCGGTCAATTGCTTTTGTTTGCTCTTGTTTATTTTTAATGTCTTGATTGTATTTCTTCTGGTCTTTTTGAACAATAGTCATTAAGTCTTTTTGTTCTGCAAGGTCTTGTTGTAGATTCTTCTCGTTCTTTTGTTGTTCTTCCAGAAGTTTTCTCTGTCTTTCTTTTTGAACTTCAAGTTTTGCTAAGGCTTCTGTAAGCTGTTCTGCTTTTTCTTTTACCTCTTCTCCTTGTGCCTTTCTATAATCAGCATATTGCTTCATATACTGCACACGCTTATACGCCTGTACAAAGTTGTCAGACGATAGGATAAACATAATGCGGCTTTGACTTGATTTAGTTTTATATGATTTTAAAACCATATTAGCGTAATCCTCTTTTAAAGCTTTCAGTTCTGCTTGTAGAGCATCTACCTCTTTTTGAGTTTTGCTTATTGTAGTATTAGTCGTAGCAATCTGCATCTGAACATTTTTTATAAGCTGTCTGTTCAGATTTATCTTTCTATTTTGTTCCTCAATTTCAGTTAGAATATTGCGTTCTTTTGTCTTTTCTTTTTGAAGTAGGTCTTGAACTACTTTAATCTCAACTAAAATTTGTTGTTTTCTACGTTCTAATTGTTCTTGCGTCTCTTTTGATTGTCCCCAAGCAAAAACAGTAAATAAGAAAAATAGGGTAAAATACGCTCGTGTCATTTGTAGAATACTTCTGTGATTTAATCTTTTTAATTTATTCCAATTCGCTTATAACCAGTCGGTACTTTGTATTTGAAGTTCAAATTCTCATTAAAAGTAACGTTGTCGTAACGAATGTTCAAATGTATGGTTTTTTCTTGTTTTGCGAGTATATTAATTTCAGTTGGTGTAGTAAACTTATCTACCTTCTTATAACTTGGATAACTTATAGTTACACTTCTATTATTTGATGTTTCAGAGATTTCTTCTTTTTTCA
>JASLGC010000272.1 GCA_030150335.1 Flavobacterium sp. | reverse complement strand
ATATTACAATCGTGTGCTGTAGTACTGGTGTTGCATTTATATGATGGCGGTAAATCATATAATTTAAATTAATCAGTTTTAATTTCACACGATTTGTTGGCAGGCCTATTGGCCTGCTTTTTTAATATAATCATTGGTTTTATCTACGAGGTTGTTAAATAATAAGTTGAGGATTGGTGTAAAACTGCAACTATATTGACCTGGTTAAAATATGTAATTGAAATACAGATTACTAAAAAACTTATCAAAAAAAGGGATATTCCCTATAAGCAGTTTACCTTTGCATCCTTTGAAAGTAAACAACAGGTAGGCTATGAGAATTATTCCCTTAAAGGAAGGTGACTTCTATGAAGATGAGGTAAAGGACTTTTTATTGATTAATGGAAAACAATTGACTACGGAGATTCAGTTGGCAGTGCAACCATTTTTAGTAATGACGGCAGAGCATAATACGCTATTAGATGTAGGTCTTGGTTACAATGAAAATGGGGAATATATAATCGACACTATCTTAGCAAAAGAAGGTATCACACCAATGGATATTGACCGTATTTACCTATCGCATTTACACAAGGACCATATCAATGGGCTGTTGGTAGAAACAGATGCAGGGTTTGAATGTCGTTATCCCAATGCAGATATATATATTCAACGCCGTGAAGCAGAGTTTGCAATTAGACAGCAAGATGATATTTCTTTTGACTATGATATTTTAGAAGAGGTGCTTGACTTACCTAATATTGTGTGGATGGATGCAGACCAAGGTATTTTAGACGAACACACTACCTATGAAGTGGTTGGTGGACATTCGCCTTATATGCAGGTATTTTGGATGAAAGACGGTGAGCATATTTATTTTTATGGAGCAGACAACTTGCCTAAAAGAAATTACCTTGACTTTGATATTGCTTTTAAGAGTGATTACGATGGTAAGCGTGCAATGCAATTGCGTCAGGACTGGAAAGTACGTGCGAAAGAAGAACAGTGGATTGTGTTGTTTTACCACGATATGGAAATGACGAGTTATTCGTTTGAAATCGATAGATAGCATATAATAAGAAAGCGCTAACTACTCAGTTGGCGCTTTTTTTGTATCCTAAAAAAGGGATATGATTAACGTAATCAAATACCTGATTACAGCAGTAAGTAAGGTAATCATAATAGTAGTTTTTAGGTTAATTTATATTTTCGGATGGTATCTTCTATGTTTTTGCGTATTAACGGTCTGATTGTAAAGATAGTAATAAAGGTGCATAGTGCGAAAACCAATACAACAAAACTGCATAATATCGTTTGTAATAATGTTATTTCTCCATCTGTAGTACGATAAAAAGAGCTAAGCATAGGCATAAAACCTCCAACCAAAGGAAGTCCAAGTCCTTGCATTGCAATGGAGGAGATTAAAAACTTCTTATCTGTAGTTTTACATAGTTTTCGAATAGAAAAATGCCAATGAACACCAACTATTAAATACATTACAAAAGCGGTAATAAGTAATGCACTGTATATTTTTGTAGCATTGTCTGTAAATACAACTCCAATTAAGAACAAGAGAGAAAATAAAGCAGTAGTAAGTACAATACGGGGAAAAGTAAAGAAGCCTAACAATGCTTTAAACATTAGTTTGATATAACTCCATGTTAGTCGTTTTGTCTTTTCTTCTATAATGTCTGAAAAACCAAATACGCCAAACTTCTTGAATTCTATTTGTAGGGCATTATCAAAGGTAATATTACTATTAATAGCCCATTGTTGTTCAATACCATTAGCAAGATGGTCAACCAATTCTAATTCCACGTCATAGTGTTCAACGTAATGTTGCTTCACGAAAAGATGAATCTGCTGTATTTGTTTTTCAGTTAATTGTGTCATAAGTTGAGGTGTTAGGCAATAGCGGGTACTTTCACTTTTTTCGCTTCAATGAAATAGTAGCTTTGATTTAAAGCAATAATTAATATTATCGGAAGTATCTTATAGCTTATATCTTTAGTTCCAAACATTAACAACAGAAATAAAGCTATACCCCCAAAGCCAAGTGCTTCTTTTGCAATAAAACGCAGGCGGTAGTTTTCAATTTTTCTGTATTGAAAGTATAAGATAATACTTAGGGCAATAGATAATAATGCACTGACAGTAAACAGTGAATTTGCAAGATTGTTGTTAGTAATTTCCTGTGCGAAAAGATGTGGAATACCCAAGCCAATAATTATTGCTAATGTATTATAGGCAATATCTTTCCAAAACCAGGTCTTAGCTAAATACCGAGGGATATTATTGTATCGAACCCATAAATGCGGACTTAAATTTTTGTTCCACTTATTAAAGGTAGTCTTAAATGCCTCGGTGTACGATATTCCATTAGTCATTAATTCCTCAATTTCACAAGCGATATGGTCCAGAACTTCATAACGAGTTTCTGCATATTTAATGTCATAATGCTCCATTAAGAATTGCTCAATCTGCTGTATTTGTTTTTCGGTTAATTGTGTCATAAGTTGAGGTGTTAGGCAATTTGCAGTATATTATATTTTTCTTTTGTAAAGCGAGGATATAGGACAAACCAACAAATGTAGTTTATCAGCACAAGTAAGGTAAAGACAGTAGCAAGTGCTATGTTGTAACCCAATGTTTCTTTTAAGTAAGCAAAGCCTTCATAACGAGGGATTACGATAATTACAGCATAAATAAAGCCTCCGACACCACTTATTGATGAAACTACGCGCTTGAAAGTTTCATCTATCAAAAAGCGTTGTTTAATCTTTAGCTCCTTATTAATTAAAGGGTTTTTCCTTCTGCTTTTGAGCAAGGTCATATTCAAAAGATAAGGAGAACCGATTGCTAACAATAAAATGATTGATGATATTGAATTAAAATCAACAATAATAATTAAAGCAATAGCACAAAGTAAGAATGCAGTGCTTATAATTATTT
>JASLGC010000255.1 GCA_030150335.1 Flavobacterium sp. | reverse complement strand
CAGCCATTACAATGTCCTTACCGATTCTTGTAAACGTTTTTGCCATAGCAGACCAACGTTTTAGCTTACGTCCTTTTCTAAATTCAAACGCTCTTCCCATAATAATTGTTACTTAATTTTAATAGTGCAAAAATATAGTATAATTCAAATATATCATAAAAAAAAGGGGAGCTTATTTTTAAGCTCCCTCTTTATTTGGTTTATTTTTTATAAAAAGGGGTTTTTACCACTTTTGCTTCAACGTCATTCTTACGAATACGGATAAAGATTTGGCTTCCTTCTGCTGCAAGAGCTACTGGTACAAATCCCATTCCGATACCTTTTCCTAATGATGGAGACTGCGTACCTGAAGTTACTTTTCCAATTACGTTTCCTTCTGCATCTACGATGTCGTAGTCTTGTCTTGGAATACCTTTTCCAATTAATTCAAATCCTACTAATCTGTTTTTGATTCCTGCTTCTTTCTCTGCTTTTAAGTTTTCAGAGTTGATGAAGTCTTTAGTGAACTTCGTTACCCAACCTAAACCAGCTTCTAAAGGAGAAGTTTCGTCGTTTAATTCATGTCCATATAAACAGTATCCCATTTCAAGACGTAAAGTATCACGTGCTGCTAATCCAATTGGTTTGATTCCCCAGTTTGCACCAGCTTCAAATACTTTATTCCAAACAGTTTCGATGTCTTCGTTTTTTACATATACTTCAAATCCTCCTGAACCAGTGTATCCTGTAGCAGAAATAACCACGTTTGCAACACCTGCAAAAGTATCTACTACAAAGTTGTAGAACTTAATGTCAGCAAGGTTTACAGAAGTTAAGCTTTGCATAGCCTCAATTGCTTTAGGCCCTTGGATAGCTAAGATAGAGTACCCGTCAGAAAGGTTTTCTAATGTAGCGTTTACGTCATTGTGACTTGAAATCCAGTTCCAGTCTTTATCTATATTAGAAGCATTCACTACCATAAGGTATTCTGCGTCGTTTACTCTGTAAGTAATGATATCATCAATCACACCACCTTTTTCATTTGGGAAGTAGCAGTATTGAGCTTTTCCGTCAACTAAAGTAGAAGCGTCATTAGAAGTAACTTTTTGAATTAAGCTTAAAGCGTTAGGTCCTGAAATTTTGAAGATTCCCATGTGAGAAACATCAAATACTCCAACTCCATTTCTTACAGTCTCGTGTTCTGCATTTACTCCTTCGTATTGAACAGGCATAGAAAATCCTGCAAATGGAACCATCTTCGCTCCTAAACTTTCGTGTATGTGATTTAAAGTTACTTGTTTCATTGTGTTGTTATATAAATTGATAATAATTAAGTGCTAAAGTAAGTTTTTTTTGTTTTAAATAAAAGCAATTTTGAATATGTAACTAATGAGGGGAGGGCATTGGTAATATAGCTAATATTGCGAATGAATAAAAATAAGGATGTTAGTGTGTTTTTTGAGTTTCTGTGCAGATAAGTATGAATATTTAAATATTTTTTTTATATTTAAATGAAGTATTCTTAAAGATAGTTATTATGGAAAGAGCAATCAAAATTATAGTAGTTATTTTATTAGTATTGAATATGCTTGTAACGTCTCAAGACTATCATCAATTGATGAGTTTTATTGTAATCGTTGCGTTCGGTATATTGGCCTATAACTCCCATGTCAACAAGAAAATCATAGAGATGGTAAGCTACCTTTTCTTGATATTAGTATTCCAACCTTTTTACGCAATCACATTAGACAAAACTTGGTGGCTTGTTATCCAAGGAGTCCTTGTCGTGGGATTAGTTGTATCAATGTTTTTTGAAAAAAAAGAAGCAAAAGGAGTGAAGGGGTGATGGGTTAACGGTGGACAGTTTACAGTTTACAGCCTGTACTGGAAATGCGATGTTGATATTTGTAATCAGTAATCAGTGAACCGTAATCAGTGAACAGTAAACTGTAAACCTAAAAACCTATTCCCCTTGTGATGACATAGTCGTTCCGATACTGGCTATAATCACACAAACAATAGACAACCATTGATAAAATGTCAATACCTCTCCTAAAAACAGCAGTCCTGAAATAGCCCCAAAAGCAGGGTGTAAACTCATCAGAATACTAAACGTTTTAGAAGGTAATTTCTTTAAGGCAATGATATCTAACGAAAAGGGGATTGCACTGGACAACAATGCAACTGCAGTACCTATCAATAATAGTTTTCCATTCAAGGCTAACAAATCACCAGAGATTAATGCAAATGGAATGATGAATAGCGCGGCTACTGCCATTCCCACAGTTACAGCTTTGCCACTCTCCATTTTTTGTGCTGCTTTACCACCTACAATGATGTACCCAGCCCAAAATACCCCTGCCGCAAAGGCAAATAATAATCCTATGATATCAATATTGTTATTTTGCCAAGGTACAATAAGTAGTATTCCTACAATCGCCAAGACAGCCCATAGGTAGTCAATCCTCTTTTTAGATGAAATAATGGCTAAACTAAGAGGACCTATAAATTCGATGGTAACTCCTAAACCAATGGGGATTCTTTGAATGGCAAAGTAGAAAAGTAAATTCATAAATGCCAAACACGTACCATATATAAAACTTATCTTCCATTCAAAGGCTGTAAACTTTCTCAAGTTAGGTCTATTGTAAAAGAACAAGATAATTGCCGAGATACCGATTCTAAGCGAACTCGTACCTGCTGCTCCTAACACAGGAAAAAGAGATTTAGCGATTGATGCTCCTCCTTGTACACTCATCATTGATAAGATAACGGCAGGAATAGGAGGTATAGATTTTTTCATATAGGTAGGTGGCTTTGAATTATGGTCAAATTAATCTAAAAAAATAAATAAATAGGTGAAAATGCGAATAATTACAATGCGTAATTCTCAAAAAAAGAATTACACACAAGGTGTTTAGTAGTTAAACTACTATAAATGAGTGTTTTTGCAATTTTTTAGAAGATTTACGGATAAAGGAGTTTTGGAATAAGTTGATATTTGTTAAAAAAACAACATGATTTCGATGTTATCTATATTGAAAGATAGTTTTAATGAGTTAATGGGTTAATTTTATATAATTTTGTATTTTATTTACTGATTATTGTTAAAGTTATTGTCTGTTTTGTTATCTTAGCAATAGCTAATAAGGATAAAATATTGCTCTGGACATCTTGTTTCAGTTATTATAAAACAGAGTGGGGACTTGTTTTTACTAATAAGATGTATCAGTATAGGCCATTCCAAGGAATGGCCTTTT
>JASLGC010000253.1 GCA_030150335.1 Flavobacterium sp. | reverse complement strand
GTAGATAAAGTGAAGTTTGATCAAAACATAATGATCAGCGCTTATGGACCTAATTTCCCATACAATGGAGCAAATTATCAGGTGTTTATGTTAGTAGCAGATAGCGCTTCTAAACTTGCGACGAATAAGTGGGACCAAATAGTACCAATGGCTTTCGTTGATGATAAGCACATAGCTAATTATCAGTTTACAGACAAATACACTTATTTTACATTTGGAGCTAAAGTTGTTGGAACATGTGAGAGTTGTGAATTCGAAGGAGTTAAGACAATCGATTTCTCTAAAAATAATTGGAATAAGAAAGGAGATTTAGGACCTAAGAAATTTAATTTAGGAGATGATTTCAATGTAACAGTTTCCATAGATGATCCAAGTAAAAGTTTGAGTAGTGGATATCCAAGAACGTCATCTCTAAAAACATTGAGAGAAAAGAAAAGAGCAAATGGAGTCGTTACTACTAAAATTTCATTTACAAATAATGCGGGAGAGAAATCAGCTGCAGCTACTTCTTTTGAATTATATGATATAGACCGTACAGGTAGAGTTAACGATATTGTTGAGGTAATAGGATATTGTAATGGTTCTCCAGTTTATCCAAAGTTGAGTTACACGTATAATAAACCAGAAAAAAGCCGCTATACAGTTGATAATGCCGGAAAAGCAGAAGCTAAACCTCGCGGTACTCTCAATAGTGGTAATTCAGGATATACAAATCGCAGAGGTCGTGTATTTGTTGATTTTGAAAACCCAGTTGAAGAAGTGCGTATTGTTTATAGAACGAGAAGTGTACCTGCGTCAAATGCAAGTAGTTATATAGGTATTGGACCAATGGAATTCTATTGTGTTGCACCATTACCTCCTCCAAATGAAAGTGGTTTAATCTTTGTAAAACAAGGTACAGTTGAAGCACAACTATGTGAAGTTGTTGATTATACTTTCCGCGCAATAAATACAAATTGTGCTCCTAAGGAAGTGTTGTTTACTGATACCTTACCAGAGGGAATGGTTTGGTTAAACGATTCTTTCTCTGCAGGTGGTGGAGATCTTGATGAAGCTAATATTACAGGATATGGCACAAGAACGCTACGCGTTAGAGGATTAATGGTTCCAGGAGGAGGAAGTACATATACTTTCCGTGCAAGTGCTGTTTTTGCTGAGAATGCTACTGCAGGTGTCTATAAAAATAGAGCTACATTAGAATATGATAAGTTGGGCACTCCTGTTAAATTGCAAAGTACAGATCGATTGACAGGAAAAGACTTTACTGAAACAATAGCAATTGACTCTGATAGACCTAAACAAGTGATTACGTCTATTACAACAGACAGTAGTTGCTTTAGTTTATCTAAAGAGATTGAGATTACCTTACACATTAACAATCCGAATGATGTTGCGCTTACAGATATGTTCCTTGGGTTGCAGTATGAAAGTAACTCTTTTACGTTTGTAAAAGGAAGTTTAACTACATCGTCTGGACTGAAATTAGGAAGTAATAAAGGAGAAGAAAATGGCGAACTTGAATTTGAAGACTTTAGTTTACCTAAAGGAGAAAGTTGGGTAAAATATAAAGTGAAGGCATCTAATAATTTAGCTGATTATGAGATAGATCCTGTAACAAAAGATCCTGCAGAAGTAACTTTTAGTTATGATTTAGTGAGTGAATCTGATGATGCATGTTTAGCTTCTTCTTTGTTAAATGCAAGTGGAGATATTGACTTGTCTTTTTGTGCTGTTTGTTACTACAAACCAGTTGCTGGAGACAATGGAGATATATTTGAATCAGCGGGGTTTATGGCATTGACAACGTTGAACAGAACAAATATGGATTGGATGCAAGAAAGAGGAAACGCTTTCATCGTCTTAGAATCAAATACAAAAGGATTTGTAATTACTCGTTTGACCACAGCTCAGATTCTAAAATTAGAAGCAAAAGAAGGAATGTTAGTTTATGATACTACAGTAAACTGTGTGAAAATGTACAATGGCACTTCTTGGGGATGTATAAAACAAGGATGTGTAGATGAATAATTGATTAAATGTTTTCTTAATCTTAAATTTTAAAACTATGAGAAATATAATAAGCAAACAGTTCTTTTTTATTGGAATCTCGTTCTTTTTTGGCATGTTGGCTGTATTAGGGCAAACCTCTGTTGGGACAAATGAGGTTGAAGGGAAAGATGTGTTGTTAGACTTTAAACAAGATGACGATAGAGGTATTATTTTGTCATGGGTATCAAAGGATGCTGAGGTAATTTCGCCTGTAGGAGGAACGTTAATATTTGATTCAAATGACAAGAAAGTAAAGTATTATAAAGCGGGTTCGTCTGCAGGCTGGGTAGATTTATCTATAAACGCTGGTAAAGTTGATGTAGGTACACAAAAATCACTTACAGAAATAGATACATCAACCATTCTTGGAGATGCTTCAAGTTCTGCTTCTGGAGTCCTTGTTTTAGAGGCAACAGATAAGTCGATGGTATTGCCAAAGAGCAATAGCCCTCATTTAAATATAAAAAGTCCTGCTGCAGGAACTATCGCATACGATAAGGTTTCAAAAATGCTTTGTGTTTTTAATGGAGAAGAATGGTCTTTTTGGAAGGTAGAAGAGTAATAATGAACAAGTAAAGGAGGAGTACATAACAAAGTGTCTTTTATATAAAAAACTAATGTTATAAGAAAAGTGCTTTGTAAAGGCGATACTTTGTATCTCCCATTACATACGTTACAATATTCCGCAATGCAATGCGATCCTTCGACAAGCCCAGGATGACATACTGCATGGAAATGCATTGTGAAAAATCAGAATAGCAAAACCCTCAGCACACGCTGAGGGTTTTTTCATTAACTATTATAGCATATAAACCCGATCGCGCGGATTTGTAATCCGTGTGTTTATTTCGTTGTTATAACGTCAGTGTAAAAGGCACATAATCTATTAAGTCCGATCGCGCGGATTTGTAATCCGTGTATTTATTTCGTTTTTATTCAGTTACGGGAGTAAAGATGATACTTTCCATCTTCTATTGCATAAGCCACAATATTCCGCAATGCAATGCGATCCTTCGACAAGCTCAGGATGACATACTGCATGGAAAAGCATTGTGGGAAAGTATTACAAGTATAATTAATGTTGCATTGCGTCATCCGTAGTAGTAAACAGATAGGTTTACCTCAAATTATTTATAAATAAATAATCATACCCCCAGTTTGTCATCTCGACCTTGTGGAGAGACCACACAGCATACGCCATAATATTCCGCAATGCAATGCGATCCTTCGACAAGCTCAGGATGACATACTGCATGGAGAAGTATTGTGAAAATCCCGATCGCGCGGATTTGTAATCCGTGTGTTTGTTTCATGTTTATTCAGCTACAGGAGTAAAGACGATACTTCGTATCTCCCATTGCATAAGCCACAATATTCCGCAAT
>JASLGC010000236.1 GCA_030150335.1 Flavobacterium sp. | reverse complement strand
AAAAAGGCAACCTCAAAATATTTGAGATTGCCTTTTTTTCTAACCTTAACCTTAACAACTTACTTAAAATTTATATCCTACAAAAACACCAAAGTTTTGATTGTAGACTTTCTTATCATACATTCCTGTATTCTCTTCAACACCAAATGTATTGGCGTTATCAAATAAACTTGCAAATCCTCTTGAGAAGTTAGCACCAAGAACCATTCCGAATTTAAACTGATATTCTATACCAGCTACAATTCCGTAATCCATCTTTTGTAAGTACTTACTATCTTCTTGGTCATCGTCTATTCCACCAAATATAGAGTGGTCTCTATATGTATTCCCGTTTTCATCTAAAGCAGTTACTGAAGAATTCAACAACATATTTACATAAGGCCCTACATACACTTGTAGTCCTTCTATTTTAAATACAGCACTAATTGGATTTAAACGCAAACTATGCATTTCTAATTTAGCATCTATTACCTCATCGTCAATAGCTCTTCTAAAACCTGCTCCATGATTTTGATAAAACAACTCATGCTTCAATCCAAAATACTTTCCTAAACTATTGTCAACGCTTACACCTGCAAAAAAATTATTACGTGCATCAACCTTGCCATCTACAGCTAAAAAATCTACATCTTTACCTTTCAATGTTGATTGTAACCATCCTGCTTTTACAGCAAAAGTAGTTCGCCCTTTTACTTCGTCATTTATGTCTTGAGCGCTAACAGTTGTAACTGCTGTTAGTAAACAAAAACTTAATATTAGATTTCTCATAACTTTCTTTCCTTAAAAATCAATATCCCAAATTCCTACTGCTTTTTCTAACTCTACTAAAGCTTCAGCATAACCAAACAGAGTCTCCGCATACGCTTGTTGAGTTTCGTTATAAGTACGCTGTGCGTCTAAAACTTCTAACAAACTACTTGCTCCACGTTGGTAACTGTATTTAATCCCTTCAAAAACTTCTTTTGACTCACTCAACATACCATTTTCAAAACGATAAATCTGCTTTTGCTTTGTTAAGTAATTTCTATAAGCTTGGGTAATTTCTTTTTCAAGCTCTAACTCAATTGCGCTATATTCTAAATCCGCTTGTCTTTCTTCATACAATGCTGTTTTTAATCCAGCATCTTTGCGATTAGAGAATTTCAAAGGAATAGAAATACCAGCTTTAACAGCAGTATTACCTGGTGTTGGAGCTACAGCATTCTTAACAAAAGAATTGTTTTCGACACCAACATTTAATCCTAAATCTATAACTCTTTCTGCTCTTGCTAAAGAAACTTGTCTACCTGCTACTACTTTATTTTGACGAGCAACTAAGAAATCAGCTCTATTATTTTGTGCAGTTACGATTAATTCATTCAATGAAAACAAACGGTCAAACTTGTTGAAATCACCATTTGGAATAAACACCGAATCATTTCTACTTGCACTTATAATATTTCTAATCTCTACAAGGCTATTCTCCCAAGTATCATCTGCGTCTTGTAAATCATTCCACATTGACTTTGCTTCTAATTTACTTTGAATAGCATCTACTTTACTGATTTGCCCTAAAGAGTAACGAATACTATCTGATTTTGCTACTTGTAACATTGACTCATAAGAATCTTTTTGAATATCAAAAAGCATTTTGTTCTGCAATGCTTCTAAAAAAGCAACAGTAGATTCAGCTCTAAGCGTTTGGAAAAACTCTTGTAATTCTAATTCAGCTAAAACCTTTTGATCTTTCGCTAAGTTCTTTCTCGCCTTTCTCTTTCCTCCTAACTCTAAATCCCAAGACAACTCAGCTTCAAAACCATATCCCATTTGCATACGTTTTTGCTGGTTATCAACCCAACCAAAGCTCAACTCAGGATCTGGAAACATCTTTGCTGCTTGAACCTCAGCTTCTGCAATATCTATATTGTATTTCTCAGCAGCATAACTCAAGTTATTTGCAGCCATCTTACTCAAAAACTCTTGGTAAGTCAATACATTCTTATTCGTTGCTTCTTCTGTGTGAAGCTGAGCAAACGCAGCTCCACTACAGAATAACAATAATAAACTTACTTGTATATATTTTTTAAAAACTCTCATATCTGATGCTAATTTTCTTCCATATCACTTTCAACAAAATCACTATCCTTACCCCATTTGCGTTCTACCATATAGTAAAGAGCAGGTAAAACAAATAGCGTTAAAATAGTTGCAAACAACAATCCGTAAACAATTACTGTAGCCAATGGACGTTGAACATCCGAACCAATACCTGTAGCTAAAGAAGCAGGGAACAATCCCAATACTGCAACTGTCGCAGTCATCAATACAGGTCTGAAACGCTGTTCCGCTCCAAGCAATACAGCATCTTTCAAAGCAGTACCTTTTCTACGCAAATCATTAATATGGGAAATCATAATTACCCCATTCTGAATTGCAACACCGAATAAAGCAATGAAACCTACAGCTGAAGATACGTTTAATGACATACCTCTTATATTCAAGGCTAACATACCTCCAAATAAAGCTAATGGCACAACAATCATCAATAATCCAGCTTGTCTAAACTGTCCAAATGCCCCGTATAACAATACGAACATCAAACATAAAGTCAATGGAATAATCAACGCTAATCGGCTATAAGCACGGTTTTGGTTTTCAAACTGTCCACCCCATTCGATATGGAACTTCTCATGGTCATACGTTACATTCTCTTCAATCTTTTGATGCGCTTCTTTCAGCAATGACGCTAAATCTCGGTTACGAACATTCAATTTCACTGTCAAGTGACGTCTATTCATCTCTCTTGTAATAGTACTCTCTCCAGTACTTGTTCTAACATCCGCAACTTGAGATAGAGGAATCTTAGTTCCTGTACTTGATGTCAACATTAAGTTAGCTATCTTCTCAGGTGTATTTCTACTTTCCTCTGTGTAACGAGCACTAATATCATATACTTTATTTCCAATAAAGATTTGAGAAATAGCCTTACCTCCAATTGCAACTTCAATTAACTCAGCAACGTCAGATACGTTTAAGCCATACTGCGCAATCTTATCTCTATTCGCATGTATCTGTAATTGAGGTAGTGGTGGCTCTTGGTCAATTGCTAAATCTACAGCACCGTCAACCGTTTTTAAAGTACCCAATACTTCATTCGCAATACGACGAGTTTCGTGGAAATCTTCACCATATACCTTAACCACCAATTCACTGTGAGCACCAGATATCTTATCCATTACCCCGTCAATCATTGGTTGAGCAAAACCTACTGTAAATCCTGGTAAAGACTCGTATTCAGCAGATAACTCTTCAATTAAATCATCTTTTGTTTTACCACGAGGCCATTCTTTGTAAGGCTTAATTCCTACAGAACACTCGAAGTGAGAGGGTGTAAATGGATCCGTTCCATCATCATTTCTACCAGCTTGAACCATTATATAAGTTACCTCATCATACTTCATTGTACGCGCTCTTAAAGTATCGCTTAACTCCTTCGACTTCTCTAATGAAATCCCTGGAGGAAGGGTTACTTGTAACCAGATAGAACCTTCATCTAAAGGAGGTAAGAAGTCTTTACCTACTTTCATACTCAGTCCCACTGTTATAGCAAGTACTACTATAATTGGTACAAAAACTTGTTTAGGTTTATTTACAATCTTAATAATTCTATTGTGATATAAAGCAGTTAGCTTCTCAAGCCACTTATTGTGGTATATCTTTCTTGGTTTTCTATAAACAGCATATGCTAAACCAGGAATTAAGATTAAGGCAACTAATAAAGCTCCTATCAATGCATAACCTACCGTAAATGCCATTGGTGTAAACAATTTCTTTTCTACACGTTCAAAAGCAAATAATGGTAAATATGCTGTAATAATAATAATTGTAGCAAAGAAAATAGGTTTAGCAACCTCTTTCGTTCTTTGTGCAATAGACTTTTCTTTTAATTCCTCTTTAGGATTATCCTCCCTCTTCTTCAGTATGGACTCCATCATTACAATGGCACCATCGACAATAATACCGAAGTCAATAGCTCCTAAAGACAATAAGTTGGCAGGAATATTTGTGAAGTGCATCATAATAAATGCAAACAACAACGAAATTGGAATTGTAATAGCAACTAATAGTGCTCCTCTCCAACTTCCTAAGAAAACAATTAATACAATTACAACTAAACTAATTCCCTCAATCAACGTTGTAGAAACAGTATGTAATGTAGTATCAACTAAATCGGTTCTATCTAAAAACGTGTGTATCTTAACTCCCTCTGGTAATAATCCATTATTTAGTTCATCAACATAAACGTGTATTTTATCTAATACTACAGAAGGATTCTCGCCTTTTAATAACAAAACAATACCTTCAATACTATCTGAGTAATTACGTTCTCTATCAGTATATCCTAAAACCCCTTTTCTTTCCACATTTCCATATTTTAAACGACCTAAATCATTTAAAAATACTGGAATACCATTTTCTGCCTTAACTACGATTTTACCAAGATCTTCTAAGTCTTTTACTAATCCAATTCCACGAACAACATAACCTAAATCTCCTCTTGTAAGTACACTACCCCCTGCATTTACGTTGTTTTCTTCAATTGTTTCAGTTACATCGCTTAAAGACAAACCATATTGCTCTAATTTATGTGGATCTAATTCTATTTGGAATTGTGTTGTAATCCCTCCAAAGTTAGTTACCTCAGCTACCCCTGGTACTTGATTCAACTTTGGTATAATTATAAAGTTTTGGATGTCCGTTAACTCTCGTAAACTATGACCTTCTCCTTCAATAATATATCTATATACTTCTCCAATAGGCGATGTCAATGGGTCTAATTCAGGTGTAGCATCATACGGAAGCTCTACGTCATTTAACCGTTCTTGAATACGTTGTCTCGCGAAATAATCTTCAATACCATCTTCAAATACAATAGTAATCATTGATAATCCAAAAGTACTATTGCTTCGCATTACATGCATTCCAGGCATACCATTTAAAGCACGCTCAATTGGAATAGTAATCTGTAATTCTATTTCTTCCGCTGCTAATCCCGGTACTTGTGTTACAACTTGAGATGTTGTATCTGCAATATCTGGGTATGCCTCTACTGACAATTGTTTCCAAGAGTAATACCCGAAAATACAAAGCAACACAAACAATGCTGCTACCAGCCATCTCTTGTGAATAGCTATGTCAATTATATTTTTTTTCATTACTGCGTTCCTTTATTGATTAATAAGATTGAGGTAAGTAAATTCCTCCTTCGCTCACAACTTCATCACCTTTCTCTAATCCTGATAGAATTACCGTTTTATCACCAGAAATTCCACCAATTACCACATTTTTCTTTTTATACTGATCTGCACCTACTTTTACAAAAACAAAAGAATCATCTTCCCCTTGCAATACAGCTCTTGAAGGTATAAGTATCACTTCTTCTGGCTGATCAATAAAACGCACGTTCACATACATTCCTGGTTTTAAGATACGCTTTGCATTATCCACCTCAATCAATACGTCAATACTTCTTGTTTCTTCATCAACAATTTCATTTACATGATAAATAATCCCTTCCATTGGTTGATTAGGATAAGCCGCTAATTCTACTTGAACCTTGTTAAGTTTAGCTAAGTGTTGAATATCCTTTTCTTTTATTTTCCCAACAATCCATATTTTACTTAATGAAGCAATTTTCACAACAGGATCTGCATCATCATTGATATATTGACCAAGAACGATATTGTTTTCAAGCACTTCTCCATTTATAGGAGAACGAACAGTTAATGCCTGTCCCAATACTAAAGAATTTCCATCTACATTATAGATTTGCAATGCTGCTTTTGCATTGTCATAAGCTGCTTTTGCGATTGAATGTTCAGTTTCAGCTTCTTCATATTCTTGTCTAACCCCAACACCATTATTCAACAAATCTTCTTGTCTTTTTAAATTCAATGCTGCTTGTTTAAACTCTTGTTTTGAATCAAAATAATCTTTCTGTGCTTCAAAATAATCTGGAGAAGAAACCTCAAAAAGAGGTGTATTTATATTTACTTTTTGTCCAAGTTTGATAAAAGACTTAACGATGCGTCCTGAAAAAGGAGATGCTATCTCTGCATAATGGTTTGGAATAGCTTTTACTATTCCTGCAGTAACCAAATCAAAAGTAAACTGTTCCTCAGCAACTGCCTCTGTTTTAATTCTACTCTTTAAATTTGAACTTTCTGTCAATGAGATAACCTGATTCTCTACGCTATATTGAGCTATATCACCTGCCTGCTCTTTCTTTTCAGAACAAAAACTTAGTAACAAACTCACTCCTAAAATACCTGCAAGTTTCAATGTATTAGCCATTATGTTTGATTTTAATTTGTATTTGTTTTTACTTAAATTTTAATATCATTCTTAAAACGATATTAAAATTACTCAATTGCAAGGACTTTACCTTGAATATTCCCTATCTTTTTAAGAGTTATTATCCTTCTGAGGACAAATCACATCTAAATCTTGATTTCTTCACTGTTTTAAAATTTATTTATACCTAACTACAATTATTATGCTACTTTAAATTAAAAAAGTAAGCTGCTAAACTAAAATAAATCAAAAGCCCAGAAATATCAACAATCGTCGTAATAGCAGGGCTCGCTACAACTGCAGGGTCTCCCCCAAATCTTCTAACAATCAAAGGAAGTGTTGCCCCAATAATTGTTGAAGAAATAACCTGAAATGAAAGTGCTAAAGCAATCACTCCTCCAATACTTACTAATGAATAAGCTGCTGGTATTTCAGTCTCCCAGCTTAAGAAAACTACTTTTGCAAAAGCTAATAAGCCTAAACAAATTGATAACATCAAAGCAATTCTTGTTTCTTTCCACAATACTCTCATCCATGATTTTAGAGTTACTTGTCCAAGGGCTAACGCTCTAATAATTACCGTTGCCGATTGGCTACCTGCATTTCCTCCAGTATCAGCAACCATTGGCATATAAAGAGCCAATATCATCATTTGCGCTAATGCTCCTTCATAACTATGGATTATCAATCCTGATACAATCCCCACAATAGCCAATGTAACTAACCAAAACACACGTTTCTTAAAATGTCCAAAGATTGAAGTTTCATTATAGTCAACCTCTTCATTACTACTCATTATCCCCATAAAGCGTTCCATATCTTCTGTATGTTCCGCCTGAATAACGTCTATAGCTTCATCGTGTGTTACTATACCTACTAATTGGTTTTTATCATTTATGATTGGCAAAGCAACCAATTCATATTTATCTATTTTCTTAGCTACGTTCTCACTTGAGTCATTTACATAGCCAAAAATAAAATCGCTATGTAGTTCTTCTTCGACCAAAACATCTGGTTCTGCAATGATTAAATCTTTTAATGTTATAAACCCTAAAAGTGTTTTATCTTCATTTACTACATAAACATAGTAGATTGTTTTTTTCGAAGGTGCGTCTCTTCTTACTTTCTGAATTGCCTCAAAACAACTCATGTCTTTTGAAACAGTTGCAAAGTCTGTAATCATGATTCCTCCTGCCGTATCTGCAGGGTAAGAACTTAGTGCAAGCACATCTTCTCTAATTTTTTTATTTAAAAAAGGCAATAAATCTACTTGCTCTTGTTGTGTTAACAATTGAAATAAATCCGCTCTTGCATCAGAAGGCATTTCTTCAAATATTTTGGAAAACAACTTTTTACTAACCTGTTGGAAGAACGACAATTGCTTTACTAATGGAAACTCTGCAAATATCTCTCCTTGCTCTTCTTTTGTAAATTCATTGAATAAAATCAATAAATCCTTATTGTCCATTAAACTAATAGCCTCACTTACGTCAATTGTAGGCATCTTTTTCAACACAGGAACCATCAATATCATTTGATCCAATCCTTGAAAATCCTTAGCGATTTTTCTTAGTGTTGTTTCCTCTTTTCTATATAAATTCATAACATCCAATATTAAAAGATTAGTAAGTAGTTAATTGCCAAGTAACTTCTGAAACTCCATATTCTAATGAAACTTTACTCGTTACTTTTTCTAAAATATCATCTTTTCGACCTAAACAATAGATTTCAAATTTGAGATATGAAAAAGCAGGATTTCCATTGTCTGTACTTTTTAACGAACGCAATTGCAAGTCCTTTTGGGATTTTAAACTCTCCAAAACCATCACTCGTATATGATTCTCCACCTGCTCTTTACAGCCTACAACAATCTCATAATGGACTTCTGATGAATCTATATCACTCTCAAATGATAACTTGTTCATCAATGTTCCTATTGGACGAAGTAACAAATGAGCACTTACAATAAGTATCGCCATTACTATCGCTTCTTGCCATAGTCCAACACCACACATAGAACCAACTGAAGCAGAGCACCATATTGTAGCAGCTGTATTTAGCCCTCTGATACTGAAGCCATCTTTCATGATTACTCCCGCTCCTAAAAAGCCTATTCCACTAACAACATAAGAGGCTACTCTCCCTACTGCTGTTCCTCCTATTTGATAAGACATTAATACAAACCCCGCGGCTCCAATACACACCAAAGTGTTTGTTCTCAATCCTGCACTCTTTTGTCTTACTTGTCTTTCTGCGCCAATTAATGCCCCTAAAACGAAGGCTAACGCTAATCTTCCTATAAATACTGAAATCAACATAACAACAATTTTTTACTCTTTCTGAATATCAATTGCGTTATGCTTATCAGAAAGAAGGTTTAACAATTACTTCTCTTAAGAAAGGATTCTACTTCCATAATTTCTATTTTTTTGGACTTGGCAAAAGTATGTGAATAAGCCCCACTTGGCTATTAGAAAGCTTTTAGAAAAAAATTAGAATCCTATTAGAATTATTACCAACAAAAAAAGGCACCCTAAAAAGAGTGCCTTTACTATGTTTATTCAGTGATATTATAATATAATTGTAAACGTTGTTCCTTTATTCACTTGTGATTCCACGTTAATTGTTCCTTGATGCAATTTAATGATCTTATGTGTTAGAGATAATCCTATTCCATTTCCGTCTTTACACTTGCCATTCTCTCCTCTAAAAAACGGAGTAAATATATGATCTAAATCCTCCTTACTCATTCCCATTCCTTTATCAGAAATAACTAATTTCAACTTATTATTACTCGTTGATATTAGAATTTCACATTGCTGATCATCTGAAAACTTACAAGCATTCTCCAGCAAGTTCATAATCGCTACTTCTAATAAGTAAGAATTCCCTCTAATAGACACTAAGTCTTCACTATCAATCCTTTCATCAATATTAAAATTAAACTTATATGTAGGATTTCCCCTCTGGATTTTCTGGCAAGCATCTAATATAATCTCATCCATTCGAACTGCCTTAAAAACAATCTCAGTTGGGTCATAACTTGCTTTTGCAAAATCGAGCAAACTATTAGATAAGCGAACTATCTTCTTCGAATCAGATAAAGCATTTTCGATGGTTTTAATATAATCTTCAACCTTTTGCTCCTTAACTAATGCTAATTCAAGCTCAGCAATAATAGCTGCTAATGGAGTTCGCAATTCATGGGAAATATTTGAGACAAATTGTTTCTGTGCATCAAAAGATTGTTCTAATCGATCCAGCATCCCATTAAAGTTATTTGCTAAATCTCCGAGTTCATCCTTATTCTTTTCGGTACTAATTCTCAAGTCCAAATTAGTCGCAGTAATATTACTCACCTCTTTATTCATCAATTTAACAGGAAGTAAAACGCGTTCTGCAAAAAGACCTCCACAGATATAAATAACAATTAAAGATACGATTGTTAATACTAAGATTGTCAAAAACAAATTGTGCATTTTAGCATAACCATACTCATCTAAAGCGGTTGCTGTTAGCACATAATCTTTGCCATTATAAGAATAAATCATTCCGATTACTTGCCAATCGTCTTGAAAGTAATGTAATCGCCTTTTAGAAGCAATATTATCAATCATGAGTTTCGTTTCCTTCACTCTATCTATTTCTTCCGCATCATGGTAAAGCAAGTTGAAATCTAAATCATAGATAGCAACCTCAACTTCATTGATAACTTCACTATTATAGCGATATATCTTATGTAATGTGGAAGGATTTACCTCTGCTTCAAAAAACAACTTTGCTTTAGTTACTCCCTCTTTCTCTAATACTTCAAAAAACTCTACTTCTCTATTTTTAGAAGAAGACCAATACACTACTACTGCAAATACAAGCAGAATAGTTGCTACAAGCAAAGTGAACCATAAAGTAAGTCTACTCTTAATTTTCATTACTCTTTAGTATAAACCCCATACCCGATTTGGTATGAATAATTTTATTAGCAGGATCTGTTTCTATTTTCTTGCGAAGATAATTAATGTAAACATCGATGAAGTTTGTTCCCGTATCGAAATGAGTATCCCATACTTTTTCAGATATTTCTGTTCTTGACAGTACCCTTTCAGGATTCTCCATCATATATTGCAACAAATTAAACTCTTTAGGAGTTAAATGAATATCTACACCTGCTCTTTTAAAAGACTTTTCATTCAAGTCTAATTCTAAATCGGCATATTTCAACAAATTAGACTCTGATGTTTGTAAATGTTCGAATCTCTTTAAAAGAGCCCTAATTCTAACGTACAACTCTCTTAGCTCAAATGGCTTAACAAGATAATCATCAGCCCCTGCATCAAATCCTTCAACCTTATCATCTGTAGTACCTAAAGCGGTTAACATTATAATAGGAATTTGAGGTAATTCCTTTTTAATGTCTTTACATAAATCAATACCATTAATCTTTGGTAAAATAACATCTGTTATAATAAGACTATACTCTTTTTGCAAAGCCAATTTTTTCCCCATATAACCATCATAGGCTAAGTCTACTTGAAAACTTTGCTCTTCAAGACTACGTCGCAGCAATTCAGCCACACGCAAATCATCTTCTATAACTAATATCTTATTCAAAACCTGAAACACTTTTAATATAGTGCTACAAGTTAACTCTTTTTTTAAAAAACGTCATTAATTAACATTAGAGCATAAAAAAATCGCTCAAGCTGTACTAAGGCTTGAGCGACAACAGAAATAATAAAAACTTTACTTGCTGCCCAAAAACATTATTTCTGAAACAGCAATTTCGGTAACATAGCGCTTATTACCATCTTTGTCATCAAAACTACGGTTAACCAGCTTACCTTCGACTGCAATTTCCCTTCCTTTATCAACAAACTTTTCAACAATGTCCGCTTGTTTACCCCAAACGACAATATCATGCCATTGCGTATTCTCTATTCGCTCTCCTTTTTCATTATAGCTGATATCATTTATCGCCAATGAGAAGTAGGCTCTTTTTTTGTTCTCACCATATTCTTTGACTTCTGGTGTTTTCCCTACTCTACCAATTAATTGAACTCTGTTTTTTAATGTGCTCATAATTTTTTCCCTTTTTGTTAATTTTTAATTATCAATATCTCTAATCAATGGAATCTCTATCAAAAACAACACCCTTTTTTAACATTTATTTGAATGATTAAATAATTTGTTTAATTATATTGCCTTTATATAATTTGTAAATTGCAAACAAAAAAATATGGAAACAACTATCAATAAAGTAGAATTGAGAACTCTACAAATTGACGATTATCTTGAATTAAAAAAATCTATGTTAGAGTCTTATAAAGGGCTTGAAGATTCTTACTGGGACAAAGATGAAATCGAACAGTTATTAAAAGTATTTCCAGAAGGACAATTAGTCGTATTAGTTGACGGTGTTGTAGTAGGTTCTGCTTTATCATTAATCATTGATGAAAAGCAAGCTATGTCTGCCCATACCTATGAGCAGATTACAGGATTCTCAACTTTCAATACACACAATCCGGAAGGAAGTGTTTTATATGGTATCGATGTATTTATTCACCCTAAATATAGAGGACTTAGATTAGGAAGACGTCTTTATGATGCAAGAAAAGAAATGTGTGAACAATTGAACTTAAAGTCAATTATTTTTGCAGGTCGAATTCCTAAGTACTCTCAATATGCAGCTGAATTAACTCCTAAACAATATTTAGATAAAGTAAGAAAGAAAGAAATTCACGACCCTGTAATGTCTTTCCAAATGGCTAATGACTTCCACATGGTTCGCTTAATGCGCAACTACTTAGAAGGGGATGTTAGTTCTAAAGAATACGCAGTTTTATTAGAATGGAATAATATCTATTATGAAAAAGACGTACAGTTAATTAACGCAAAGAAAAGTGTTATTAGACTTGGGCTTATTCAATGGCAAATGAGACCATTAAATGATTTACAAGAATTCTTTGACCAAGCTGAATTCTTTATCAATGCTGTTTCTGATTATGAGAGTGACTTTGCAATGTTCCCTGAGCTATTTACAGCTCCTTTAATGGCGGACTACAACCACTTATCTGAAGCAGATGCAATTCGTGAATTGGCTCGATATACTGATGATATAAGAAAGAAATTCCAAGAATTTGCTATTTCTTACAACATCAATATTATTACAGGTAGTATGCCTTACCTTATTGATGGAACGCTATATAACGTAGGATTCTTATGTAAAAGAGATGGTATGTATGAGATGTATTCTAAAATACACATCACACCAAATGAAGTACACTATTGGGGAATGACGGGTGGTTCTAAAATCCAAACATTCGATACCGACTGTGGAAAGATTGGTATTATGATTTGTTATGACGTTGAGTTCCCAGAGCTTTCTCGTTTACTTTCAGACCAAGGAATGGATATTTTATTTGTTCCATTTTTAACTGATACGCAAAACGGTTATACACGTGTAAGAAACTGTGCCGCAGCAAGAGCTATTGAAAACGAATGTTATGTCGCTATCGCAGGATGTGTTGGTAACTTACCTAAAGTAAACAACATGGATATTCAGTTTGCCCAAGCAGCAGTATTAACTCCATCTGACTTTGCTTTCCCAACCAATGGTGTAAAAGCTGAAGCGACACCAAATACAGAGATGACCTTAATCGTAGATGTGGACGTCGATTTATTGAAAGAATTACACGAACATGGTAGTGTGAAAATTAAAAAAGACAGACGCTTGGATCTATATCAGATAAACAAGCTAAAATAATAGTTTACATTAATGTAAATTCAAAACGGATTGGGAATACTCTCAATCCGTTTTTTTTATTTTACGAAAACCCAATCATTGATTAAACTTCATTTTAATCTATTTTTCATTAATAATCTCAAATTATCACATTCTTGACTAAAAAAAAATAAGAAAACTATTATACTCCACTCTTAACATGTACATTTATAGTTATCTAAAAAGATGGCAAGGAACTTGCTGGCCAAATTATTTCACTAAAAACATCAAATATGAAAAAAACGCTCGCTATTCTAACTTTGCTTACAACTTGTTTTGTATTAAATAGTTGTTATAAAGATGAGGAACCAGATACAAATGCAGATATTCTGGAAGCTTATATTCCAAGTGAATACCTAAAAACGGATCCAATTATCACAAATAATACAATAGAGTTTAAAGTTAAATCCTACATAGATTTAGCTAAGCAATCTCCTTTTTTTATTATTTCCCCTAACGCTACAATGGACCCTCCTAATGGAACAACAAGAGATTTTACAAAATCACAACAAGTTACCATTACAGCTCAAGACCCCACTTGGAAAAAAACATATACAGTAAGCTATACAACTGATGAGTTAAGTACAAGCTACACTTTTAACAATGCTGAACTAACAAGTAATAATAGATACTATCGCTTTTTTGAATATTCTGCTAATGGAGAAAAAATATACAATTGGGATAGTGGTAATTCAGGATTTGTTACAATAGCAGGTTCAACACCTCCAGAAGATTACCCAACAGCAATTGGCCCAGGAAGATCTGGAGGACAAGCGGTTAAAATGCAAACAGTATATACTTCCAAACTTGCGGAGATAACCGGTAACCCTATCGCAGCTGGAAATTTATTTATAGGTACTTTTAGATTTGCAGGAATAGCAAACGCTCTAAAATCAACAAGATTTGGATTGCCTTATGAAGGAGATTTACCCAAATCATTAAGAGGCTTTTTTAAATACAAAGCTGGAGAGGTAGTAACTGATAAAAACTATAAACCTATACCGGGAAAAAAAGACCATTTTGACATCTATGCTATTTTATTTGAAAGTCAATCAAAGAATAACTACTTAGATGGCACACATCAATTCAAAGATCCTCGAAATGTAGCTATTGCACGAATACCAGAAGAACAGCGTATTGAAACTGATTCATGGACTGAATTTGAAGTTCCTTTTGTTTTATCTGATGGCAAACAATTCGACCCAACTAAAGATTATGTCTTGACAATTGTAATGAGTTCAAGCATTGAAGGTGACCAATTTATTGGTGCTGTTGGAAGCACACTTTTAGTTGACGAAATAGAACTTGTTTATGATAAATAATAAAATAGATATGAAAAATATTAAACTATATATAGCCCTAATAGCTTGTTGTACCTTTTTTGTTATCCAACCTGCATTAGCTCAAGAAGAACAAAATACCAATACTTCAAATTTCAAGCAATTCTTTAAAGAGAATATCAAATATCAAGTGCGTGCACAATTTAGTATTGGAGGAAGTAGCCCACTGGGAATGCCTACTCAAATTAGAGAAATAAATAGCTACAATCCCACACTACAGATAGGTTTAGAAGCTAATGCAACGAAGTGGTTTACAGACGCACAAAAATGGGGAATCCGTACTGGTTTGCGCTTTGAAGGACGAGGAATGAAAACTGATGCGAGAGTAAAAAACTATTATACACAAATTGATGAAGCACACGGAAAGCAAACAAAAGGTTACTTTACGGGTAATGTCAAAACAAATATGAAGAATTCATACATCACATTCCCAGTTTTAGTAGTTTTAAATGCTACAGAAAACTGGAATGTATATGGAGGGTTTTATTTCTCTGGCCTTATTGACAAAGACTTTAATGGATATGTTTACGATGGTGTACTTAGAGAAGGAACACCCATAGGCGATGTAGTCCCTTTTGAAGGAAATGACAAAGGATATTACAATTTCTCTCAAGATCTAAGCCGCTTTCAATGGGGTGCGCAATTTGGAGGAGAATATAAGATGAATAAATACTTCAAACTTTTTGCAGATCTAAACTGGGGACTAAATCCTCTTTTCAAAAGTAACTTTGATGCTATATCTTTTTCAATGTATAACATCTACGTAAATATGGGCTTCGGATACACGTTTTAGACAATACATCATTAACACTATATCAACAAGGGACTAAGAGTATATCTTAGTCCCTTGCTCGTTTTACAGCCTTTTTTAACCTATTTAATAATGTTTACGAAAGAGTTTTACATTAACACCTTATTATATTCAGTATTTAATAATTTAACATAACACTTCTCTCCAAATAATTATCATTCTCTTAATATTACATATCTTTTTGTGAAAACTCAAGCTCTACTTAAAAGTTGTAACTTTGCCGATTATTTATAATCAGATAGATCTATTTATAAATAATGCAAAAAACCTTTATAAAATAAAACTAACAAAATAAAAACCCATGAGAAAAAACTACTTAATTTTTTCCCTATTAAGCCTAATAGGAATCATGCTAACTTCTTGTATTAAAGAGGAAGCATTAAACACAGAAGCAGATATAGAAACTGCAATCATCCCTGAAAATTTTATAAAAATACCTACAGCTATAGAAAATGATTTTATCACTTTCTATACAAAAAGCAATGTTGATATTTCAAAATTAGCTCCAACATTTACTTTAACTGAAGGCGCAACTATTGAACCTGCAAGTGGAACAGAAAGAGACTTTACTATACCTCAATTCTACACAGTAACTTCACAAGATGGTGCTTATAAAAAAACATATAAAATCAGTGCTTACACAGCTGAAATTTCTACAAAATTCTCTTTTGAAGAAACACGTCTTTATACTAATGGTGGATTCTATGAGTGGATTGAGAAAGATGGTGATAAAGAAGCTAAAATATGGGATACTGGAAACTCTGGATACTATATAAGTTTTATGATTGATCCTAAAAACAGACCTGATAAAGACAATATCATTACAACAATAGAGCCTAATGGAAAAGTAGGAAAAGGTGTAAAATTAATCACTCAAAAACCAGGAAAAATGGGTATGTCATTTGCTCCTTTAGCTGCAGGAAATCTATTTACAGGAGAATTTGAAACAAATATTTTTGCACCAAAAGAATCTCCTAAATTTGGAACAACATGGGATAAAAATAAAGTTCCAAGTAAACTTATTGGATACTTCAAATATAAAGCGGGAAAAGAATTTGAAACAAATAGTGATACTCCTTCAGAACTTGAAATAGATACTTTTGATATTTATGCTGTATTCTTAGAAAAAACAAATGAGAAAGACTACTTAAAAGCTACACATGGTTTTAATTTTATTGAAGACCCAGATAGTGACCCACGTGTTATTTCTTATGCAAGAATAAAACAAGAAGATCGTATAGAAACAGATGAATGGACAGCTTTTGAATTACCATTTATTACTATAGCAAATAGACAAATAGATCCAAACAAAGAGTATATGTTAGCAATTGTAATTACTTCAAGTTTAGAAGGGGGCGACTACAATGGAGCTGTTGGTAGTACCCTATCTATAGATGAAATCGAAGTACTGACAGATAAAATCATTGACAACAATAAATAAGATCAAAATGAAAACAAGACATATATTATACACTATAATTAGCTTTTTAACTATTACATCTGTATCTGCACAAGACGTTGACACTTTAAAAAGTACTCAAAATAATTTCAAAGATTTTTTTGTAAAAGACATGGACTATCAAGTACGTGCTCAATTCAGTATTGGAGGAGCAAGTCCTTTGGGATTACCAAGAGAAATTAGAAGCATAGACAGCTATAATCCTACCCTACAGTTAGGGTTAGAAGCTAATGCTACTAAATGGCTAACAGAAGATAAAAAATGGGGAGTTCGTGTTGGAGTTCGTTTTGAAGGAAAAGGAATGAAAACAGATGCTACAGTAAAGAATTATTTAATAGAAGTTAAAGGTAACGATGGACCTAATAGAGGTTATTTTACAGGAAAAGTTCATACTAATGTAAAAAATACATATATCACTTTCCCAATTTCTGCCGTTTACAATCTTTCTAAAAAATGGAATATCTATGGAGGTGTATATTTTTCAGGATTAATAGATAAAAACTTTACAGGAAATGTAAGTAAAGGTTACTTAAGAGACACTGCTCCAACAGGTTTAAAAATAAACTTTGAAGGAGATGCTTACGCTGATTATAATTACTCAGAGGAAGTAAACACTTTCCAATGGGGTACACAAGTTGGTGGAGAGTGGAAAGTTAACAAACACTTTAAACTATTTGCTGATATGACTTATGGTTTCAATCGTGTACTTGACAAGGATTTTGAAGCAATTTCTTTCTCAATGCACAACATCTACTTAAACGTAGGTTTTGGATATAAATTCTAATATCATTAAGATATAATCATAAAAAAAGGCTTGCAAATGCAAGCCTTTTTTTATGATTATATCTTTCTTATTTCACCAATACTTGGTCTGCTACTTTCGTAGTACCATCTATTTCTTCAGTGATTTCTAATCCAAGAATCTTAGCAATCAATGGATATACATCAACATTTTCAAATGTTGCAATCTTCTCCCCTTTTTTAACTTGTGGTCCAGATGCAATAAAAATAGCGTGCATCTCTTTCACCGTATTTGGATCAAAACCATGACTTCCTGCTAACTTTCTATTTGTAAAATAATAAGGTGGTTCTGCTGTAATTACAATATCTCCAACTCTTCCAAAGCGATCGTCTTTTCCTCCAAAGTGAAACTCTTTAGGCAAATCTCCACTTTTAAACACTTTCATTAACTTAGGATCTGCAGCTTTTTTAATCTTTTTAAACCACTTATTAATGTCTTTTTTATTCTTTACAAAAACACTCATATAAGTACCATTACTTGATAATACAAGCTCTTCTTTTTCAACCTTAACAGGAAACTGTAATAAAGTATCTTGATCTAATTCAAGCATTCCATGGTCTGAAACTACCACAAAATTTACTGGTAATCCAGTTTTACTAACTGCAGCCACTAACTTTTCAATTGATTGATCTGCGTATTGAACTGCCTCCTCTGTTTCTTTTGCATCTGGACCAAAAGTATGTCCTGCGTGATCAACCTCTGGTAAATAGAATGTAATGAAGTGAGGGCGTTTCTCTTCAGGTAAACTCAACCAATTAACAACTTCTGCTATACGAGTATCCATTTCAAACTTCTCAGAGTACCCATAGTAGTAAGAAGGATAAGTATCCTTAATAGGCGCTTCTGAACCTGGCCAATAATAACAAGCACTCATCATTCCTTGTTGTTCTGCTAACACCCATAATGGCGTTCCTCCGTACCAAGCTGGATTGTGAACTGCTTTATAATTTCTAAGCGAATAACGCTCTTCTATCTTAGGATCGTAAATATTATTACCAACTAATCCGTGATGTGCAGGATATAACCCTGTAGCGATTGAATAGTGGTTAGGAAAAGTAACTGAAGGATAAGATGGCTTCATTGATTCAGCTCTAACTCCCTCCTCTCCTAATTTCTTTAAAAACTTACTGTTGTATTTTTCAATGTAATCATATCTAAAACCATCTATTGATATTAAAATCACATAAGGTTTCTCAAATTGCTTTGGATCATTTACGCGATTCTCCGTAACAATTTGTTTTTCTGTTTCTTGTGCCTTTACTGTAGAGAAAGCTCCTCCTACAAAAGAGAACAAGACTAAGGATAAAAGTAATTTCTTCATGTTGTTTTGTATTTCGCAATCAAATATCTATAGATAAATTTATCCATACAAAGTAATTGCTTATTTTTATAACTATTTTAAAACAATATCCTTTATTATGAAACAAATAAGCATTCTTGGATGTGGTTGGTTAGGAACACCATTAGCCGAACAATTACTTAAAAGAAATTATGTAATTAAGGGGTCTACAACAAGTCTTTCTAAGATGAATATGTTAGAAGATCTAAATATTAAGCCATACCATATTGACCTATTTCACAATAACTTAGAATATATTGACTACTTTTTAAAAGGATCTGAATTGTTGATTATCACAATTCCACCTATTCGAGAGGAAGCAGAACCTACTTATGCAGAGAATTTTAAAAGACTCGTTCCTCATATTAAGAAACACAACATTAAACAGGTTATAATGATGAGCTCTGTTTCTGTCTATGCTCCTTCAGATAAGGTTGTTACAGAATTATCAAACTCTTATTCGAATGAACCTACTGCAAAACAAATTAGAGATGCAGAAAACACCATTCTTTGCGATTCTAAAATCAATGCTTGTATATTGCGTTTAGGAGGTTTATTTAGTGAAGATCGCAAACCTGTGAATTACATTGCTAAAAAAAATGTTTTAGACAATCCTGACTTGCCTATTAATATGATTCACTTAGAAGACATCTTAGCATTTACAATTGCAATCATCGAAAAAGGATTTAATTCAAATTGTATTTACAATATTGTTTCACCGAATTATAAAAGTAGAAAAGACTATTATCAAAAAGAGGCTGACAAACACAATATTACCCTACCTCCTTTAGGCGATAATAACTGGGATACACAACGTAAAGTATCAGGAGAAAAAATAAGCGAACTAACCAATATCTCTTATAAATATTAATCAAAATCAATACATATTACTGACTCTTTTTGCGAACATTTAAATCATTATTTTAGCATGATTTAAATGTTTACTCCTTATTTTTCAGTATCTTGTATATACTATGAAAGTTATCTATTATGAAAAAGATATTATTCCCAACTGATTATTCTGAAACAGCTAACAATGCATTTAAATATGCTCTTCAATTAGCTGATTATAGCAATGCAGAACTTTATGTAATTCACGTTTATGACCCTCCTGTTATATCTGGTGGTATTAGCCCTCATCTTGTTGATAATGTTATCAAGAAAAATGACTTCGAAAAACTTGAACAACTTCATGCGAATAGTCCAACATTAATTGCAATTAGAAAAGAACTCAACTTGGAAAATGTTGAAGTCTTTTTTAAAGTAAAAGAAGGTCTATTAATTCCAGAAATACAAAGCGCAATTCTTGAAAACAACATTGATTTCATTGTGATGGGTACGGACGGAATAAATGCAAGTTTCCACAAAAAGATATTAGGCTCAAATACCGTTAATACCATCTCTAAAGTAGATATACCTGTATTGAGTATTCCGAAAGAAGCGGAGTTTAAAAATATAGAAAGCATTGTTTTCACAACTCGTCTTGAAGAAGAAGAGGAACAAACGTTAGAAGACCTAATTAAAGCTGCTAACGACCTTAAAGCTACACTAAAATGTGTTTATGTTAGTTCTAAAAAGAAACCTTCTTGTGTAGCTGTTTATGAGAAGTGGAAAGAGAAATACAAAGATGAACCTGTCACTTTTCACCTTTTCAATACTGATAAAATAGAAAAAGTACTTCTTGACTTTATCGCGACTGAAAAAGTAGATTTAGTTGCTACTTTAAAACAAAATAAAAGCTTTTTTGAAAAGATATTGTCTAAAAGTATAACGCAGCACTTGGCTAAATACTTGAAAGTACCATTCTTTGTTTATAAAGCTAAAAAATAAGAAAAGGGAGCAAATTGCTCCCTTTTCTATTTATGCTAACTTATAGCTGTATTCAAAACTATTACTATAATAAGGAATTCATTCGCTGAATAGCCTCGTCATATACAGTACGACTAACTTGAGATTTTGCAAGTTCATATTGCTTTTTGGCCTTTGCATACTCTCTTTTTTCTTCATAAATACGACCTATATTATAATAAGCTCCAGCACGAGTAGTTGGCCCATTAGCGAGTGCAATAGCCTTGCGATTTGCCCATAAAGCCTCAGCACTTTGCCCATTTTTCTTATATGATAAACCTAAATTACCATATGCTTGTGCAAATTCAGGATACAAATCAATAGCTGAAGAATAATACTCTATAGCTTTACTATAGTTTTTCTTATCATACTCAACAGTTCCTAAATTATTCAAACGTAGTGCCTCTTTTTTATTAATAACTACAAGAGACCCTGCAGCATCCACCAAACTATATCTTATCGATGAAGCCTCCTCGCTTCTTACATTTCCGAAACTATTAATATCTTCTATCTCTCCTTCTTTTGTAATTTTAAATACTGTCCATAAATTTCCAACTTTATCTTTAGGCACATAATATGTTTTTATTAATGATTGTCCTATATAAACAAAAACTGTAGCTCCACTTTTTGATAATTGATATGAACTTGATGATTCTCTATTACTAAAATCATGTACTCCATAAAAATATTCAGTACCAAATTTCTTCTCTTCTATCGTAATCGTTTCAGGACCGTAACTATCAGTATCATCCACATCTAGATTAGCTTTATCACCTATTTTTTTTCCAAAATAGACATGTTGATTACTATACCACAAATGTGAATCTAGATCATAAGGAAATTTACCCCAGGTCAAAACCACCCTAATTCCGTCTAAATTTTTCATTACAGGGCTTATCGCATAAGTCAAGCTTTGACACGGGCACTTTGCTACCAATGTAGAATACCCTTCTTTCTTAATAATAACAACTGCATTAATATCATCCTCAAAGGAAGGATTGAGTGTAACTAAACCATTAGCATCTGTACGCCCTACAACAGTTTGAGCTCCATTTTTTTGAAGTAAAACTTCTGCTCCACTAATTTTTTTATCTTTAATAACAGCACTTAAAACTTGAATCTGTTTCTGTGCAAATAAATTAGAGGTTGTTATAAAAAAACAACATAATAACAAGTAAATAGTTTTTTTCATATATTAAATTATGATTTAAATCAATAATTATTTTTTTTAAACCTAAGTTCAATTAATATTTGTGCTTAAAAGTTGTAAGCATTTTTACATTTATTATGTTCAGAAACATATGACTAAATAGTTTTCTAATACTATTTCATATAATCAATTTGTAAAAAGTCTGACCTTTTTAAAATCGAACTCCAGTTTTAAACATTAAATATAATATCATATAAAAAAAACACTTATTACTATCCTTTTTCCTAAAGCTATTTAATTAAAAATAAATGATTCACATAATTAATCCAACTTGCTATAAATAAAAAAAGTAGGAAAGACTAAGAAGAAATAGATAAACACAATATTGTCAATCCTCTTTTTTTTAGGAAACAACTGAAAAACTCAATTCAAAGTCTCAGGAGAAAGTATAACACAACACCTTGCTAAATACTTGAAAGTACCATTCTTTGTTTATAAAGCTATAAAATAAGAAAAGGGAGCAAATTGCTCCCTTTTCTATTTATACTTTGAGTTGTTATTTACATTTAGTCCAACACCATCTCAGGCACATCACCTTCAATAATCAAGGTTACTTCAGATGCTTTAATAATATCATCTACAGTAACTCCTGGAGCGCGTTCTAACAATTTAATTCCATTAGAAGTCACTTCAAGAACTGCTAATTCAGTTACAATCTTCTTCACACACTTTACTCCTGTCAAAGGAAGACTACATTCTTTAAGAATCTTAGACTCTCCTTTTTTATTCACGTGCATCATCGCCACGATAATATTCTCTGCTGAAGCAACCAAATCCATTGCTCCTCCCATTCCTTTCACCATTTTTCCAGGAATCTTCCAATTGGCAATGTCCCCTTGTTCAGAAACCTCCATAGCACCTAATATAGTCAAATCTACATGCTTTCCTCGAATCATACCGAAACTTGTAGCCGAATCAAAAAAAGATGCCCCAGCTAAGCTCGTAATCGTTTGTTTACCTGCATTAATTAAGTCTGCATCCTCTTCTCCTTCAAAAGGGAAAGGTCCCATCCCTAAAATTCCATTCTCACTTTGGAATTCTACATTCATCCCTTCTGGAACATAATTCGCAACTAATGTTGGAATACCGATCCCTAAGTTTACGTAAAAACCATCTTGTAACTCTTTTGCTATACGCTTTGCGATACCTACTTTATCTAACATAATACTAATTTAAAAGGTGAATTAATTTTTTGTGCGAACTGTACGTTGTTCAATTCTTTTCTCGTACTTCTCTCCTTGAAAAATACGTTTAACAAAAATCCCAGGAACGTGAATTTCATTCGGGTCTAATTCTCCAGCAGGTACAAGTTCTTCTACCTCTGCTACTGTAATCTTACCAGCTCCTGCCATACAAGCATTGAAATTTCTTGCAGTACCTTTAAATATTAAGTTTCCAGCTTCATCGCCTTTCCACGCTTTTACAATTGCAAAATCAGCATCAAAAGCATGTTCTAAAATATGTGGTTTTCCATTGAAATCGCGTACTTCTTTTCCTTCTGCTACTTCTGTACCAAAACCAGCAGGTGTATAAAACGCAGGTATTCCCATCTGAGCAGCTCTACATTTCTCTGCCAATGTACCCTGTGGCGTCAATTCTACCTCCAATTCTCCTGATAACATCTGTCTTTCAAACTCAGCATTTTCTCCTACATAAGACGAAATCATCTTCTTAATTTGGTGTTTTTGCAACAACAAACCTAACCCGAAGTTATCCACTCCAGCATTGTTAGAAATACACGTCAATCCAGATACATTCTTTCTAACCAACTCGGCAATTGAATTCTCTGGTATTCCACAAAGTCCAAAACCACCTAACATAATGGTCATGTCATCTTTTATATCTGCTAACGCCTCTTGAACGTTTGCTACTTTCTTGTTAATCATAGTTTCTTGGTTTTAGAATAGGCACCTAAAATACAAAAAAAAACGCCTTTAAAAAAAGGCGTTTTTCTATATTAAAAATCAAATTCATCAGTATCTATTCCTTCCACTTGATCATCTGTTTCCGGTTGAACTACTTTCGTACAATCAACTCGAATCGACAGATTATCAGGAACCGTAAATCCTTCTTTTGAAACATTCAATGATTTGTCTGCATAACACTTATTCATGAATATACCCCAAATAGGTAAAGCTAACGTAGCACCCTGTCCGTAAGTCATCGTTTTAAAGTGTGCTGCTCTATCGTCATTTCCTACCCAAATACCTGTTGCTAAATTAGGAACCATACCAATGAACCAACCATCACTATTATTCTGACTCGTTCCAGTTTTTCCTGCAATTGGGTTGGTAAATTTATAAGGGTGTCCCGTTACACGTTTGTATCCTGCTCCTTGCCATGTAGTACGTAAACGCACACCTGAACCAGACTCAGTTACCCCTTCTAACAATTTAATAATAGCGTAAGCAATATCTTTACTTATTACATCTTTTGTTTCTGGAAGAGCACTAAATAGTATAACACCATTCTTATCCTCAATACGAGTGATGAATGTAGGTTTAATATAAACTCCTTGATTTGCAAATGTACTATAAGCAGCTACCATGTCGCTCACAGTGATATCTACAGCTCCTAATGCAATAGCAGGAGTTTGTGGAATATCAGCAGAGATACCAAGATTTCTTGTCAAATCAATAACAGCTTTAGGTCCTACTTTATCCATCAACTTAGCAGTAACAGTATTCACAGAACCAGCAAGTGCTTGCTTCAACGTCATAATCCCTCTATAAGAACGATTAGAGTTTTGTGGACTCCAATCCTTACCAATTCCATAACGTCCTTTTGGCATAGTAAATGGTGAGTCAATAATAGAATCACAAGGGGAATAATGCAATTGTTCAATAGCAGTTGCATAAACAAATGGTTTAAATACAGAACCTACTTGTCTTGCTCCTTGTCCTACGTGATCATATTGGAAATGCTTATAATTAATTCCACCTACCCAAGCTTTGATATGACCTGTTTGTGGCTCCATTGCCATCATACCAGCCTGTAAGAAATGCTTGTAATATAAAATAGAATCACGTGGAGTCATAACCGTATCACGTTCTCCTTTCCAAGAGAAAACACGCATTTTGGTTTTTACTTCAAATGAACTTAAAATCTCTTTCTCAGATTTACCTTGCGCACTCATCTGTCTCCATCTTTCAGAAGTCTTCATTGCACGCTTAATAATTGCATCGTACTCAGATTGATTAATCTTGTAAAAAGGAGCCATTTTATTGTTCTTTTGATCAATAAAAAACTCTTCTTGCAAATTCGATATATGTGCCTCTACCGCCTGTTCTGCATACTTCTGCATTCGTGAATCAATAGAAACATAGATTTTTAAACCATCTCTGTAAATATCATACGTTTTACCATCCTTCTTTGGATTTTCTTTAACCCATCGACGCATATAATCACGTAAATATTCACGGAAATAAGTAGCTAAACCTGCCTTGTGGCTTTCAGGTGTAAAGTTTAAAGCTAATGGCTTTTCTTGTAAAGTTGCACTCTCTTCTTGCGAAATAAACCCATTTCTTGCCATTTGATGAAGAACAACGTTTCTTCTCTTTTGAACTAATTCAGGTCTACGAACAGGATTAAAATAAGCTGGATTTTGCAACATACCTACAAACATAGCCGCTTCATCTATAGACAAATCTTTAGGTTCTTTTCCTAAATAAACACGTGTAGCTGAACGGATACCTACTGCATTATTAACGAAATCAGCTTTATTTAAATACATTGTAAGAATCTCCTCTTTAGTATATTGTCTTTCTAATTGAATCGCAATAACCCATTCTTTTGCCTTCTGTGTAATACGCTTTGGCAAACTACGAGATCCTTCTCCGTGAAACAACAATTTGGCTAATTGTTGTGTAATTGTACTTGCCCCTCCGTTACTTCCTACTGAAGTTACAGCACGCAAAGTACCTCTTGCATCAATACCAGAATGTGATCTAAAACGCTCATCTTCAGTTGAGATTAAAGCATTCACTAAGTAATCTGGCAAATCTTCATATTTTACAGGAATTCTATTTTCTAAATAAAATTTACCAATAGTTTTTCCATCAGATGATATTACCTCAGTGGCAACATTACTTGCTGGATTTTCAAGCTCATCGAAGGTTGGCATAGGTCCAAAAACCCCCCAAGATGCGCATAAGAAAAAGAAAACTACAGCGGCAATTCCTCCTAAAAATAATACCCAAAAAGCTTTTAGATACCCTTTATAGCTGGTAGTTTGCTTTTTTTCTTTTTTGTTGTTTTGTTTTGTACTCATAAAGTATGACTAACTTCTTCCTTTTTTATTCGCTTTTTTCTATTCGAAATCCCACTTCTGAGATTCCTTCTAAGGCATTAACACCTTCTATTTGACCAAGTTCTCTTACTACTTGCTCTATTGTAAACTTATAATTTCCCGCCTCAGGAAATTTATAACCTTCTTTTAACCATAACTTATTCTCCTTGATATCAGCAAACCCAGTACCTAATAAAGTACCATCAGGCTTTGCCATTTGATACTGAAGCGTGTCAACCACAATATCATTGTTCGGTTGATATATTTTCAATATCACAAAGAGATTACTAAAAGGATAATCTTTATTTGCGCGTAGATTCATATACAAGTCGTAATCTTGTATAGTATCCTTTGCCTCATATACGAATGCTTTTACATCTTCTTTCACCCATTTTCCCTCTGTACTTTGAAACTCGTCAAAAACAACATTAGGATTTTGCTGGCACGAAACCACAGAAAGACATAAAACACTCAATATCAATAAATAATTACTAATTTTCAGCATTTGAATTATTACTTGAAGAATTATTATTTCTCGGTTTTTTATTTCTATTTGGACGATTTACTCTTGGTGCTCTTCCTTCCTTATTTGCATTTGAAGACTCTGTTGATTCTTTGGCTGCAGGCTGATTAGAAGCATCCTTTGGCTTATCTTTATTTGTACGCTCTGGTTTGTTTTTTATACGAGGGCGTTGTTGTTGCTTAGGATTTTTACCATCCTTTTCACTGTTTCTTACAGGTCTTTCCTTTGTTTCTACAGCACCTTCTTTTTTAGGTCCTTTAGCATCTTCTTGCCCTTTCGGCTTTTTATTACGCGTAGGTTTTTTCTTTCTTTTCGGTTGATCAAAACGCGTTACACTATCATGCTCTGCTGCTACTTCGAAATCAGTTACTTCAACTTCAATTTCACTCATATAGCTTTCTAAATCTAACCCTTTTTCATCGCGTTTGTTCAATGCTAATATCTCCTTAACATGCTCTGTACTCAATACATACCAGTTAGCAGAGTTATTAATATAAGCAAACCACATTTGTCCTTTGAAGATATCTATTTTCTGACAAATAGCTAACCCTTTTACAGTCATTAACTTCGTATCTGAATCCGGCATATCTTTCAATGCTTCCAAATAAGTATCTAACTCAAAGTTCAAACAACATTTTAATTTACCACATTGCCCTGCAAGTTTTTGAGGATTCAACGATAATTGTTGGTAACGAGCTGCAGATGTATTCACACTTCTGAAATCAGTCAACCAAGTAGAACAACACAATTCTCTCCCACATGATCCAACTCCACCTAAACGCGCTGCTTCTTGTCTGAAACCAACTTGCTTCATCTCAATACGAATGCTGAATTCACGAGCAAAATCTTTAATTAACTGTCTAAAGTCAACACGCTCACTTGCTGTATAATAGAAAGTTGCTTTAGAAGCATCTCCTTGAAACTCAACATCAGAAATTTTCATCTCTAAATTTAAACCAATAGCCATTTCACGAGCGCGAACTTTTACCTTCTCTTCTCTTTCTCTTGCTTCTTGCCAAATATCAAGATCTTTCTGAGTTGCTTTTCTATATATTTTTAAAACTTCTCCATTCGGATCAGCTTTCTTTTTCTTCATTTGAACTTTTACAAGTTCCCCTGCTAAAGAAACGATACCAATATCATGCCCTGGTGAAGATTCTGTTGCTACAACGTCTCCGATGCTTACAGTTAATTCCTTTGGGTAACGATAAAAATCCTTTCTTCCGTTCTTAAATCGAACTTCAACTATATCATAAATCTCAGTGCCATTAGGGTAAACCATATTGGACAACCAATCAAATACTGCTAATTTATTACAGCTGTCTGTTCCGCACGTTCCTTTACTTTGACATCCTCTCGGTGTCCCATTACTATCTTTTCCTGTTGAACAATTTGTACAAGCCATCTACTTTTTTTTATATATTGATCCCTAAATAGGGAATTATTTTAAATTTACTCGCTGTAAAGATACTATTTTTACAAGTTCCTTTTAGAATTTTTTATTCTACTACCTTATCACCTTTACCTTATCACTAACTGATATTATAACTTTCAATAATACAAACGATTACTATTCCAACTTATTACCAATTTTTCTTTATTTAAATACCCTCCAAACTAAGAAAATCGCAGTTTTTAATCAACTTCAAAATAATTTCAAAAAATAGATTTTATACAGTCTTCATCTCCTTTTTAAAGTTTTAGAAATTGTAAAATTTATAAATACGCAGATTATAATTAGCTCTGACTTCAGATAGTAAATAAAAAACTTTTAACGACACTAATGTGCTCAATCAAAAAATAAGTTTGAAATATAATACCAAATCACTTCAAGATTTTACCTCATTCTCATGTTTCTTGATTGTATACTCTATGTATAGTGTATGTATAGTGCTTGTATAATAGATGTATAAAAACTATAGATTCGCTATACAAAGATTGTAGATAGAATATATAAACACTTAAACTATGTTTGCAATACCTCTAAGCTTATTATTGATTATTCTATTTATACAACTATTAAAACGGCAATAGTTTTGGTCATTTTCACCTCTCGAACTTCTCTCGAAACTATAGTGAGATTCTGATCCTATTACTTTATTTCAGAACTTAAAACATGACACTAAATAAAAATAAGATAATGGATTATGAGAAGAAAAGGGCTGAAATAATTCACAATATCCACTACTAATTTAACTTAAGAGCAAAATATTCTCCTTAAATATTCATTAAACTCAAAAATTCTATTTCATTCATTCGAAAACAGAATTTCCCTTAAAATTTTATTTGATAAAATATTATAAAAATTAAAACAACACGCTTAACATTATTGGTAATACAATAATTTTTTAACAAATACACCCCTTTGTAAAACTATCTGAAAATCATACAATTATTTATTATACACTTTTGTTTTTTGTACATTTGGCAGTTAAATTTAGTATATGTCAACTGATACAATTGGAATATTAGGAGCGATACCTCAGGAGGTAAATGGTATCATTAATCAACTTATAAACAGCACAATCCACACTATTGGAAACCGTACATATTACGAAGGTAAACTTGGCCAACAAAAAGTAGTTGTCGTGTATTCCAGAATTGGAAAAGTAGCTGCTGCTGCAACAGTAGCAACACTTTTATTGGAATTTAAAGTTTCAAAGATAGCCTTTATTGGTGTAGCGGGAGGAATTCACCCTGATGTAAAAGTAGGAGACGTTGTTATTGCTACAAATCTTTTACAATACGATATGGATGCCTCTCCTTTACGTCCGAAATTTGAGATACCTTTACTTGGAAAAACATATTTCGACACAGATAAAGAGTGGTCTGAAACCACAAAAAATCATGTAAACACGATACTTGACGTTGAAAACTTACATAAAGTGATTTCAAAAGAAGACCTTTCTCCTTTTGAAATTACACAACCTAAAGTGCATTTAGGAACTATTGCGAGTGGCGATCAGTTCTTTTCTACTAATGCTCAGAAAGAAAACTTACAACAACAACTTCCACAAGTGCTATGTGTAGAAATGGAAGGAGCTGCAGTAGCACAAGTTTGCTATGAATTTGACATCCCTTTTATCGTAATAAGAACGATATCAGACAATGCTAATCAAGAAGCAAGCTTTAGTTTTCAGTCCTTTGTAGAGAAAATATCTCTTGTTTACGGAAGAGAAATCATCAATAAGATGTTTGCATAAAAGCAAAAAGGCCATTCCCACAGATGTAGGAATGGCCTTCTTTTTATCATTTTCTAAGCTATTACTTAGCCTCTCTAATCAAATAAATGTATACTGGGAAGTGATCACTGAATCCAGGAACACCATTTGTGTTTCTCAAAGGATATCCTTTGTATTGCCCAGTAGGTTGAACCATAAATGGCTTTTTATAAATTCGAGCTTTCCAGAAACTCCAAGAATCATAATTATCATTTAAATATGGTTCTGTCAAAATCATTTGGTCAAAAATATCCCAAGCATCTCTATATGCTAACGTACCTAAACCATCTTTGGCCATTTTCTCCATTGGATTAAATAACCCACCCTTCTTTACATCTTTTTTATTCGCCTCTGTTTTAAGCACCTTTTTCATACTGTTATTATATGGTCCATCATTCATATCTCCCATTGTAATAACTTTAGCATTTGGATTTACAGCATATAAAGAGTCAATAATTTTCTTATTTAAAGCAGCTGCAGCCTCACGTAATGGGCTACTTCTCTTTTCACCACCTACTCTTGATGGCCAGTGATTAACGATGAAGTGTACTTCTTCTCCGTCTAACAATCCACTAACTAATAATTGATCACGAGTATAGATTCTTGCTCCTAATTCTCCTGTTTCTCTATTTACTTTTTTCATGTCATAGATATACAAAGGATGCGCTGTAGAGCTCGTAGGTTTAAAGTGTTTTTTAGAGTATAATAACCCCACGTCAATACCACGTCTATCTGGTGAATCGAAGTGCTCTATACCATAGTCTCCAGGAAGCATTTGAGGATCTTTTACTAAGTCTTCTAATACTGCTCTGTTTTCAACCTCGGCAACACCAATGATAGCCGGCATTTTAGCGTTTTCATCTGTCCCAATTTGAGACATAACACGACCTAAATTGCTGATTTTCTGTTGGTATTTTTTAGAAGTCCACGCTTGATCTCCTGTTGGAGTCCATTCTTCATCATAGATTTTAGGATCTCTGATTGTGTCAAATAAGTTTTCGCAGTTATAAAATGCGATTGTTTGAATTTCATATTTTTTTTCTTGTCCTTGAACCGCTAATCCAAAGAATACTAAGAATAAAAATAGGTTGTGAAGTTTTATATTCATGACCGTATTAAGTTTAAGTAAAGTACTGCTTATTTCTTGTAACAAAAGTAGTTAATATTACTTTAAAAACATACCTTTGTGAAAGAAATAAGCGATTAGCTTTTTTTTAACATAGCACTTTAATCATTTTTAATTTATGAAGAAACTTTTATTTAGTTTGTTCTTTGTGCTGCAGGCAGTTATTACCTTCGCACAAGGAGTTCAGGAAATTAAAGGGAAAGTAGTTGACGCTAAATCTCAAACACCAATTAACGCGGTGTTAGCAAGAATTGACGGAACTAACATTTCCACTTTAACAAACAATGAAGGAATCTTTGTCCTGGAAGATGTTAAAACTGGTGATCACCAAGTTGTGGTAACTTATGTAGGTTACATGACACAAAGATTTCCAGTTACTATCGGGTCGCAAGACATCGATTTAGGAACTATCTACCTTGATGAAGATTTAGCTTCTACGGCACAAATGGGTTTAATCACTTTGAATGAAAACGACCTAGGTGATGACAACTCTGGATCAGATACTTCTTCTGGTTTATTGCAAGCTACGAAAGATCCTTTCCAACAAGCAGCTGCTTATAATTGGGGATCGGCATTTTTTAGACTTCGTGGTTTAGACAATGAATATGGAAAAACGTTGATCAATGGAGTTGTAATGAACAAGATCTACGACGGACGTCCACAATTTGGAAACTGGGGTGGTCTTAATGATGTTACTCGAAATCAAGTTTTCTCAGCGAGTACTACTCCTGCTGATGATACTTTCGGTGGTATCTTAGGTACACAAGCAATCTCTACAAGAGCTTCTCACATTAGAAAAGGAGCTAAAGCGGGATTCTCAGGATCAAATACTAACTACAATTGGAGACCTTACGCTACTTATTCTTCTGGAATGGATAAAAACGGATGGGCTTATGTTCTTTCTGCTACTTATCGTGGAGCGAAAGAAGGTTTTGTAGATGGTACTAACTATGATGCATTATCTTTATTTGCTGCTGTTGAGAAAAAATTCAACGACAATCATAGTTTAAACTTCTCTGCTATCTATGCTAAAAACAAAAGAGGTAAAAACTCTCCTTTGACTGATGAGCAAGTGGCTTTAAAAGACTACAAATACAACTCTTACTGGGGGTACCAAAATGGAGATAAGAGAAATTCTCGTTACAAAGACGTAGAAGAGCCTATCTTTATGTTAACTCACTACTGGAAGATTGACGACAAAAATACTTTAACGACTACTGCTGCTTACCAATTTGGACATATAGCAAATAGCCGTTTTGGATACCAAGACAACTTAAACCCAGATCCTACTTACTACAGAAATATGCCAAGCTACGCATTGAACAACAGTGATAGAAATACGATGCAATGGAATCCTTTGTATGATATTGCTGACGAAAAAGCGGCTGCATTTAGAGCTGATGGACAAGTGGATTGGAACTGGATTTATGCTGCAAACCAAGAAAACATTAAGTTAGACGAAAATGGAAATCCTTTTAGAAGAAGTAAAATACTTTTATATGAGGATAGACAAGAAGACAAAACGTTTAACTTTAATACAAGTTTCAAATCTCAGTTGACTGACAACATGACTTTTGATGCTGGTATTAACTACAGAAGATTAAAATCTTCTAACTTCAAAAAAGCAACTGACTTATTAGGTGGTGATAAATATCTTGATATTGACAACTACCAAAAAGGAGATAACCAACATAGTGACCTTAATAATCCTGATAGATTGATTGGGAAAAACGATAAGTTTGGTTACAACTATGATATCTATGCTGATGTAGTGAATGTATTTACTCAATTTACATTTGACTTTGATAAAGTAGATTTCTACTTAGGACAAAACATCGGATATACTCGTTATGAAAGAGAAGGTAATTACCAAAATGGTATCTACCCTAACAACTCTTACGGAAAAAGCGGTGCTATAGATTTTAATAACTTCGGTTTTAAAGGAGGAGCTACTTACCATATTACAGGGCGTCACGCTTTAAATATGAATGTTGCTTACTATAACCAAGCGCCTACTGTAAGAAATACTTATGCTAACGCGAGAATTAACAACCTTGTAACTAAAGATCTTACAAATGAAGATATCTTCAGTATTGATGGTAGTTACATCGTGAGAACTCCAAAATTAAAAGCTAAGCTTTCTGGTTACTTATCTGAAATCAAAAATAGTACGCAAATTAACTTCTACTATGCTGATGGAGCTGGTATTATGGATGCAAATGGAGAATACCTTACACAATCTGGAGGTGCTTTCGTTTCTGAAATCTTAACTGGTGTAAATAAACGTAACTTAGGTTTAGAAATTGGTGCTGAATACCAATTGACTCAAACTTTAAAAGCAACTGCTGCAGCTGCTATTGGTCAGTCATTCTACACTAATGATCCTACTATCCGTTTGAACTCTGATAACGTAGCTCAAACTTTTGACTATGGTAAATCTTACTTGAAAAACGTGAAAAACGGTAACGGTCCTCAGACTGCTTTATCTTTAGGTTTAGAGTATAGAGACCCAAGTTACTGGTGGATTGGAGCTAATATCAACTACTTAGATAACGCTTATACTAATGTATCTGCTTTACGTAGAACTGATAACTTCGTAATGGACCCGGAAAACCCAGGTATGCCTTTACCAAATGTTACAGAAGATAAATTGCGTTCTGTATTGAAACAAGAGAAATTAAACGATTTCACTTTAGTTAATATTACTGGAGGTAAATCTTGGAGATTGCCAAACAGAAACATCATTGGTATGTTTGCAAGTATCAACAACGTATTCAATAAACACTACAAAACAGGTGGATTTGAACAAGCAAGAAACGGTAACTACAGACAAGAAATCTTAAATAACCAAAGTGGAGTAAACACTTTTGCTAACAAATATTTCTTCGGTTACGGACGTAATTTCTTTGTAAACGTTTATTACAACTTCTAATTAGAAAAAGATTATGAAAACAATATTTAAATCATTATTATATTTTTCGTTTGCTGGTCTTATCCTTACGGGATGTGCTAAAAACGATGACTTCTCAGTTCCGTCTGTAGAATGTGAAAACAAAGATATTGCAGCTAATAAAGAAATTGGCGAAATATATTCTTTGACAGATACTCAATTAAAACAGTATAGTGAAGATCACATTATCTCTGGTACGGTAATTTCAAGTGATAAAGGAGGAAACTTTTATCGTGAAATTTACTTTGTATCTGATGATAATAAATTCTCTGGAGTATTTAAAGCTGACATAAAAGGTTCTTATGCAAGATATGAGTTAGGTTCTCAAATCTTCATTAAACTGAAAGATGTTCACGTACAACAAAACAATGGTATTTTAGCTATTGGTGCAAAGGATATAGATCCTAGCAAGAATTTTATTTCTTACTTAGCAGATCCTACTTATAAAAAATTCATTGTTAAAGGATGTAATAGAATTTCTCCTGAAGAGGTAACTAAAAATTTCGCTACTAAATTAACTTTGAAAGAAGCTGCTACTGATGCAAACATTGGTAAGTTAGTTACTTTAACTGACGTACAGTTTACTGCTAATGTTAGAGGTAAAGTATTCTGGTCAAAAGATAGACCAGCTCCAGGTAATGCTACTTTAAATGAAATTGAAGGAAAAGATGGTAATCCAGCTGCACAAGTAGTTTTCAGAGTTGTTGAGCAATCAAGTGACTTCGCTGGTAAAACTATTCCTAACAATAGTGGTACAATGACTGGGGTTATGACTAAATTTGGTACTGGTGCTAATTTGGTTTACCAATTCGTACCAAGATTCTGGGAAGATTTAGACTTAAATCAAGATCCTTTTGAAGGTGCTTCTGGTCCTGTTGACCCTGAAACTCCTGAAGATATCACAGTTGAACCAGGTAAGTTCTTAGCTTTCCC
>JASLGC010000094.1 GCA_030150335.1 Flavobacterium sp. | reverse complement strand
TGATGAGCCTTTATATTTTTTATCCGTTTTTCAAGTTACGAACTTCTTCTTCTGTTAAGAATCTCCATTTACCTCTTGGTAAATTCCATTTAGTTAATGCACCATACATTACACGGTCTAATTTGATTACATTATATTTCAATGACTCAAAAATAGCACGTACCAACTTAACGTTAGAAGCTTTCAATTTAATTCCAACTTCTGTTTTAGGTTGATCTTCTACATAAGCAACATCCTCAGCAAAAACACGGCGTTCATCAATATAAACTCCTTTTTTCACTTTCTCTAAATCCTCATACTTAAAGTTCTTATCTAAAGAAACGTGGTATAATTTAGACGAACGTTGTTCTGTCGTATTTAACTTTTGAAGTAAATCAGTATCATTAGTAAACAACATTAATCCCATTGTAGTCTTATCCATACGTCCTACTGGAGCAAGAGGATACTTAGAAGCACCTTTAATTAAGCTCAAAACGTTTTCAGGACTTACTACAGCTTCGTTGATACTTGAAAAACCTTTCGGCTTGTTCAACAATACGTATATTTTTTTCTCTGGTGTTAAAACAGTACCATCAAAATTTACTACATCATTTATTTTAACTCTGTAACCTAACTCAGTAATTACTTCTCCATTAACTTTTACGTTACCTGAAGCGATATAAAGATCCGCATCACGACGAGAACATACACCTGAATTACCAATATATTTGTTTAGACGAATTTCATCAGAGTCTTTAGCTGCAGACTTTACCTTTGGTCTCTTATCAAAAGATTTGTTTGTAGTACTTGCATGAATTCTCTTTTCATCTGTGTTTTTTCCATCATTGCTTTTTGCAAAAGATTTCTTAGCACCATCACCACTCTTGCTGAAAGACTTCTTAGCACCATTACCACTTTTCCCAAAAGGCTTTTTTCCCGCTCCACTTTTACTCCCTGAGCGACCTGAATTATTATTTCTTGAATTCGACTTACCGTTATTCATATCAAAAAGATTTTTGCAAAGATAGATAATCTCTGCTTTAATTAACATTACAATAAAAGTTTACAAAACTTTTATTACTATAAAGACTCTTCGAGTAGAATCTTACCGCTTACTACTACCTCAGGATTAATCAATATAATTGAAAACACCCCTAAAAGTATTAGTAATTTTAAACTCACATGCAAGCTATGGTATTCGCTCAAAGTAACAGATCTCCATAATTTATATAGAAATAGTACCAACACACCTATGCTTAAATAGAAGTAGTAAACCATATAGCCTACTTCTAAAGCGTGATCCCTAACTATAAAGTAAATAGGAATAAGCGTTAATAGCGTTACTGCAGTGATTATTTCTTTTGCTTTCTTTTCTCCAAACCGAACCGGAATAGTTTGGTAATTATTAGCAAAATCTCCCTTAATATTCTCCATGTCTTTAATCAACTCACGTATCAAAATAATTAGATACAAAAAAGAAGCATGCAGAAATATTGTAGAATAAAAAAACTTAAAATGCATTAGAATACTAAAGAAAGGCAACATTGCAAGTAACGAAGCTGTTAGATTGCCGATGATTGGGTATTTCTTTAGTTTATGTGAATAGAACCACAATAAGAATATATAACCTGAAAAAAACATAGAAACATGAAGAGAAACAGGTAGTACAATCAAAACAGACAGAAAATTAAGTGCAAAATAGACACGTAACTTTGTTGCTTGACTCACCAACTTATCTAACATGGACTTGGTAGGTCGATTAATCAGATCCTTTTCAGCATCATAGAAGTTATTAATAATATAACCCCCTGCAATCGCTAAAGAAGATGAAAAGATAATCAAGAATAGACGCCAGTCTAATACTACATCAAGTGCTCTTTTCTGAGGTGCAAAAATGAATATAGACGCTAAGTATTGCGCCAAAACAATTATAAAAATATTATAACCTCTCACTACAGAGAACAAGCTGAATATCTTAGCTAAGAGTAATTTATTTTTCCTAGATAACATTTCTTTCTTGTATCTAAATTTATCCGCCGAAGCGAAAGGTTATAACATTTCTACTTTCTAATTAGAATTGATAAACAACTTCTAATTTATAATCTTTAAGAGATTCTTTCGCTTTTTCAATATCTGCTGTGAAACCTAAGATGTATCCTCCACCTCCAGATCCACACAACTTCAAATAGTAATCATTTGTTTCAATTCCCTTTTGCCACACATTGTGAAATTGCTCAGGAATCATTGGTTTAAAATGATTAAGTACTACTTTAGATAATTGTTTTGTATTACTAAATAAAGACTTCACATCTCCCTTCAAGAAGTTTTCAACACAAGCATCTGTATGTTTTACAAATTGGTCTTTCAACATCTGACGGAATCCTTGGTCTTTTAAATTCTCCATAAAAATAGTAATCATCGGAGCAGTTTCTCCAACAATACCAGAATCTATTAAGAACACTCCTCCTTTACCATCTACACTTTGAGAAGGAATACCTGCTGGTTCAATATTGTCTTTTGAATTAATCAATATTGGCAGGCTTAAATAGCTGTTCAATGGATCTAAACCTGAACTTGTACCATGAAAAAACGCTTCCATCTTTCCAAAAATACCTTTCAATACAAGTAACTTGTCTTTTGTTAGGTTTTCCAAAACAGTTATTTTCTCATAAGCATATTGGTCATAAATAGCAGCAACTAAAGCACCACTACTTCCAACACCATATCCTTGTGGAATACTCGAATCAAAATACAATCCTTCCTCAATCTCGTTGTTTAAACGCTCTAAATCAAACTGTACCAATGTAGGCTCTGTTTCTTGCAAATCTTTTAAATAAGCAGCAAAGTTTCTCAAACTTTCATTTGAGCTCAATGCCACACCCTCCAATTTATCTGCAATTTTCAGTGCTCCCTTATAAAAATTATAAGGAATCGATAAGCCTTTTGAATCTCTAATGATTCCATATTCTCCAAAAAGAAGAATCTTCGAATAAAATAATGGTCCTTTCATAGCTATAAAAGTGAATTCACGATGCAAAAATACATATTATATTCGCACACGCCTTTCTTTACTATATGTTTTTTTTATAAATACCTGTTTTTAAAGCCATAGACACAATGTCTACAACCATTTTGACAACACTGTCCCTTCATCAAATGATACAATTCTGTAAAAACAAAATACTCATTCTCCATATAATAGTGTACCCCTTCTTCCATTTCACTACGGCGCTTTGGCAACTCCTTGTCTTTCGCAAACTCAACCATATCGTTAAACTTAGTCAAGCAATTATTGCAAAGACACTTGTGAAAAGAGCCTCCTAAAAACATCCTTGTAGCGTTTGAAATAGAAACTTCGGTACAAGCACAATTATTTATATCCGCTGTATTGCAATCTATAGGTGCCTTACAATGTGTACAAACTTTACTTTTACTCATAATCTATCGCATTGTAGCAAAATTATAAAACTGCATTTTTCCATTTCCTTCTACTTCAAAAGTATGCTCCACTCGCTGACCTGTAGGACGTTCAAGTTCTATTGTCAACTTATTAATTCCCGTTTGCAACGGAACGCGAACATAATTTATCTGAGCAGGCAATGTTTGCCAGTTACGAGTATCTGCTTTTTCAGAGAACATATTAAACAATTGCACTCCAAATCCAAGACCCTCTAACAAAACATTGTTATCCCCGTTTTTCCCGTTAGATCGTGCTGCTGCTTTTAAAGCATATTCAGCTGATTTCTTCACAGCTACACGAGTTAATATCTTACTCAACTCCTTACCTGCGCGTTCATCCAATGTCATCACAGCTAAAGCGTCAATATCCTCTACCTTCTCAAATCTTTGCTTACTAATTGCATTAGACTTAACCGTTGCAAAAGTATAAGGTGGTTTTTGAACAATATATTTAGGATATGCAATATTTAAACTATGGACATCATTAAAACTTGTTTTACCAGCAATACCAAAATCAATTGGAATCATTATACCTAAGGCATTTGTAAAAAACACTCCTCCATCTTCTCCCTTAACTAAAGAGAAGAAAACGTTCTCCTGTTCCTTGATAGGAGCTCTTCCGTTTTCCCAAAAGATAACAAGCTCTCCTCCCGCTGTAACAGCAGAATCAACAAACTTCATCTTAAAGTCGCGTTCAAACTTATCTAACTCGCTATTGAATCCCATACGAGAAGCCATCATCATGACATCGTATTTTAAACTCTCAGGCATCGCTACACCATAATGAAGACCGCCTTTAGAATTTTTATAAACATCAACAGCATTTCGATAAGAAATAAAAGCATCGTTATAATTACCACTTGCTTCGTAAATCAGCCCCTGAAGATTTAAAGAAAAAGCATCCTTAGAATAGCGAGTACTCTTTTCATTGTATTTATCTCCTTGTGCATAATTTTGTAAAGTAATACGGCGAGCTTCAACAATAGCCTCGTCAAACTGACCTAAGTACAAATAGTTTAAAGCCTTGTAATAATGTAACATAAATATCTCAAACTCCTCTCCTTTATAATTTTGAGACATCGAGTTCAAGAATAAACCTACTGCAACATCACCAGTGCTCTTTAATCCATCTTCTACTAAAAGATCTGCTTGATTCAGATATTTATTACTACTTGCGTAATCACCTTTCAAGTGAGCTACACGTCCTTTCTCCATATAGAACAACAGCTTATTTCTTGGCTTTTGCAAAAGCGCATTTTTATCCAATGCCTTATCTGCCTCATCAAATTGTGAGGAACCAAGTTTTTGATAATAATCTGTAATTCTATCGTGATAAGAAGCACATCCAAACACGAAAAACATCAATGCAAAAAGCACTGATGTTTTTGTGAAAGAATATATGGTTCTATATGAAACCATCTATAATATTTTAAATTAGTTCTTTACGTATTTCGCAATTTTCTTTTCTCCTATCCATACAACTTCTCCTGTTTGAATATGAGTTAATTCTAAATTCACTTGATAGTAAACTACTTTTTTCTTTTTGTGAGCATCAACGATTGAGTTAATAGAACCTTGAAGAATAAAATCAGCTCCGTTCTCTAATCCGAATTTCTTCATCGTAGATACAGAAGAGTTTGTTTGCTGATCAGCTCTCTCTGCTCTTAATTCTTCTCTCTTTTTACCTCCTTGTACTAAACGCACTCTTTGAGACTGAATAAAAGATCTTTCAACATCTTTTACAAAAGTTTCAGCATCAATATGCTCATGACTCTTATTTTGAACCATACCAACAATAACAACCGGTTTTTTACCTGCATTGCTCTCTTGGTGATCTCCAATCCAAGAACCACTTAAGATTTGACTTGTCATTTCTCCTGCTACTTCTCTTGAGTCAGTGTTATTCCATCTACCACTAATGTCGATAGTTTCTTCAATTCCAACTCTTGTTACTTGACGACCACATGATGTGATGAATATCCCTGATGCAGCCAATATTGTAGCTAACGCAATACGTTTAATTTGCATAATCTTCTTCTTATTATTTTTTTACTATATTTTATACTCTTTTAAGATTTACAGTGAAAACATCCAGTTTCCAGTGCGATATCCTATTCTTGGTAACCAATTCCAACTATTATTGTAGTATCCATTACCATAGTAACCTCCGTTATAATAACCACCATTGTAGTTACTATAATTTCTATTTTTAGCACGTGCCATACGCTCCTCATGGCGATATTCACGTCTTAGAGCTTTGCGCTCTTGCTTTGCTTCATACCAATCATAAGCTTTGTAAGTATCTTGTACAGTAGTACTCAATGTTTCAGTTAATGAATCTTTCATACTCATATACTTAGACAAACTCGCTTTATAATTAGGGTTTTGATCATTTTCTAATTCTTGAGCATACGTATTTTGAAATACTAACAAACTACAAAATACTCCTCCCAAAATTGATAATAACTTTTTCATATTTACAAATTTTAAGTGTTTGATACGCAATATGCATACCATACTATAAATTTACAACTTTTTATTTAAT
>JASLGC010000075.1 GCA_030150335.1 Flavobacterium sp. | reverse complement strand
TATTGGTATCCTTCACAATTGTACCATGGTTATCATCGAGATACGGAAAAATTGAAATCATCAAACCAAGTTCATTCTTTGGTAAAATATTACACGGTTTTGAAAAAGGATTAAGCAGTTTTACACATACTATTTCTGACTTATTAGTGTGGTCATTAAATTCAACGCGCAACACAATTATTGTGTTAATCGCAGTAGGAATCATATTTTTTGCCTCTATCGCTCTTGCCCCAATGGGGTACATCGGTTTTGAGTTTTTCCCAAAAACAGATAAAGGAGAGTTCCTTGTGCAATTAGAATTGCCGAAAGATGCCTCTGTTGAACAAACAAATAAAGTAACTCAAAAAGTAGAAGAATACCTGCAATCAAAACCAGAGATTCAAGACCTTATCACGACAGTCGGACAATCTTCTGAAGGATATGGAGGAATTCAAGGAACAAAATACAAATCGGAAATTCAAGTTGTATTAGTTGATAAAAAACACCGTAAAGACAACTCTTTCGTGTATGCTGCTAAGTTGAAAAACGAATTAGCACCACTTGTTGTAGATGCTAAAATCAAAACAGTTCCTGTAGGATTAATCGGTGCAGAAGAAGCACCCCTTTCGCTTACAGTAACAGGTTCTTCTTTAGACGATGCTATGGATTTTGCAATCCAAGCAAAAGAAGTTTTAGAGCAAATTCCCGGTGCTATGGAGGTAAAACTAACCTCAGAAACAGGTAGCCCTGAGATTAACGTACAAGTTGACCGTGATAAAATGGCTGCTTTAGGTTTAGACATGTACACAGTTGGTACAACTATGCAAACGGCATTCAATGGAAATACAGATAGTAAATTTAGAGCTGGTGAATACGAATACGACATCAATATCCGCTTCCAAGAATATGCAAGGGGAACAATTGACGATGTAAAAGATATTTCGTTTATGAACAACGTAGGGCAAAATATCAAATTACAACAATTCGCAACTGTTGCTTATAGTTCAGGTCCGTCTGTATTAGAAAGAAGAGATAAAACTCCTTCTGTTACAATTAAGTCACAAACAATAGGACGTGACCCAGGACAAATCGGAAGCGAATGGTTAGCACAATTCGACCAATTGGAGAAAAAAGCAGGAGTAAATTACCAATGGTCTGGAACAATGGAAGACCAAGAAGAAGGTTTCGGTACATTAGGAGTTGCCTTATTAGCTGCAATTATCTTTGTTTACTTAGTAATGGTAGCGTTATATGACAGTTTCTCAAAACCGTTTATTGTAATCTTTGCCGTGCCACTTTCATTCATTGGAGCACTATTAGCCTTAGCTATCGCAAATATCTCATTGAACATCTTTACCATTTTAGGTATCATTATGTTGATTGGTTTGGTTTGTAAGAACGCTATTTTATTAGTGGACTTTGCCAACCATAGGATTGAAGCTGGAGATAGCGTTCACGATGCGTTAATCGCAGCCAACCACGCGCGTTTACGTCCTATTTTAATGACTACAATTGCCATGGTAATCGGAATGGTGCCTATTGCATTAGCAAGTGGTGCTGGTTCTGAAATGAACAACGGTTTAGCAGTGGTTATCATTGGAGGATTACTTTCTTCATTATTCTTAACATTGGTTATCGTACCTATTATCTACTCTATTTTTGACAAGATTGGAAACAAATTTGGAAAGAAAGAAAAAGTAGATTACGCTGAATTGATTACGAAAGAGTACACATATAATGACAACTTCGTAGATGAGTTTGCAGCGAAAGACAATAATGCTAAATAACTCAATTTTGATACTCGAAAAGGGGGCTATTTTATAGCTCCCTTTTTTTATGGAAAAAAACTTCTTTTCAAATACTCCAAAACCCCAGTAAAATCAACGCTTCCCCTCAATTTTTTTTCGATTTTTTTTGGGGTGCTCCCATAGTGCTTCCATAGTGTTCCCATAATGCTCCCATAAGAATTATGGAAAAACTATGATTGCACTAAGAAAGCATTATACCATCAGTATGGGAGCACACATATCAAGACGAAATAAGAACTACCAACTCTCCTTTTATTAGCTGCAAGTTTTCTTATAAAATCTTACTCAATCACAAAAAAAGTACTGCCTCAGCTCTTTTTTTTATTAGAAGATATTGCCTACAGATTCCAAACAAATACTTACTTTTATTCTCTTTAAAAAAACAAGCAGATATTGTGAATACAGATTATGTACAGGTTTATTCATTAGATGATATCACCAAGAGATATCAGCATAATTTAACCGATAAGCGATTAACAATTTTTGATATTGGTCCTAAACACAGCCGTTATTTCGTAGTCGACAGGCCATATCAATTCAATGTCTTTGGATTAATCTTAATCACAAGAGGTCATTGTGAAATCACAATTAACTTTGAGCCTATGGTAGTCAAAAAAGACGACCTGCTCGTTGTACTCTCAAATCAATTGTTTGAAATAAAAAAATACAGCGAAGATTTCACTGTAAAAACACTATTTGTAGATAGTGACCTTTTTTTAGAAGCGGGATTTCACATTAAATCCAACAACTTAATTCAGTTTCTTTCCTCTCAATATCCAAAAATCATCTCTTTGGATAAAACCGTTATAAGCAAAATTAGAAATACGCTAAAACAGCTTAGTAAGCTTACTTATAAAACAGAACACCTGTTTGGGAAAGACCTTATATTAAGTTACTTCTCTATTTTGATGTATGACTTAGGTGATTTTTACAACAAAACCATCTTAATACAGAATCGCACAAAACAATTGCGCAAGGAAGAAACAACCAAAACGTTCCTTTATTTAGTTGCTACACATTTCAAAAAAGAACACAGCGTACAGTTCTATGCTGACCAAATGTATATCAGTAGAAAACACTTAACTAAAACAATTGCAGAAGTTTTCAAAAAGACTCCAAAACAAATTATATCTGAAACAATCATTTTGGAGGCAAAAGTACTTTTGAGAAACCCTCGCTTATCTATTTCTGATATCATTACAGAACTAAGTTTTCAGGACCTTTCTGTTTTTAGTAAATTCTTTAAATCGCATACGGGTGTATCGCCTACGGAATTCAAAAACAATAATTAACTTTTCTTTAGTAGTTTAAAGTATAATTGCGTCTTTTAGACAACTTATTCCGTTATATTATCTACTCAAAAAAACAAGAAAAATAAGAAATTTGGACTGTTTTAAGTTAGTAAGTAGCCAAACCCAACTTAACAACTTTATTTGAGATAAAGACGCGTGAAAAATGAATGAAATAAACACTAAAAAACAACTATTTGCATCGATTACAGCTATTGGTGGATATGTTCCTCAAGACAAAAGAACCAATGCAGACTTGGCATTAGTAACTGAAACTTCTGATGAATGGATTACTAAAAGAACAGGGATAAAAGAGAGAAGAATCTTAAATCCTGGACTTGCTACTTCAGATATGGCAGTAGCAGCTATCAAAAATTTATTAGATACTTATCAAAAAGACATTACTAAAGTAGATGCTATCATTGTTGCTACTTCTACTCCTGACATGCCAATGCCTGCAACTGCAAATATCATTTGCGAGAAATTAGGGATTGACAATGTATGGGGATTTGATGTAAATGCTGCTTGTTCTGGATTTTTATACGCGCTTGATTTAGGTTCTTCTTTGGTGGAAACTAAACGATATAAAAACGTACTTGTAGTAGGTGCTGATAAAATTAGTGCCTATGTAAATATTAAAGACCGTTCTACGAATATCCTATTTGGAGATGGTGCTGGTGTAGTATGGTTAGAGCCATCTACAGAAGAAGGTGTGTTAGACGCTGTAATGCACAGCAATGGTCAAGGTAGAGAGTTTTTAAATATTGAAGGTGGTGGTTCATTATATCCATCTACAGAAATCGGACAAGACTCTGACAAAAGATATATCAAACAAGATGGTAAAGTGGTTTTTAAACACGCTATACAGTCTATGAGCGATGCTTGCTTGGATGTACTACAAAGAAATGAATTGACAATTGACGATGTAAGCTGGTTAGTACCTCATCAAGCAAATAAGCGAATCATAGATGCTGTAGGGAAAGAAATTAAAATCCAACCAGAGAAAACATTGGTAAATATTGCAAACTATGGAAATACAATAGCGGCAACGATTCCTTTGTGTATTTGGGAAAACACAGATAAGATGAAAAAAGGCGACTTAGTATTACTTACTGCTTTTGGAGCAGGCTTCTCTTGGGGAGCAAGTATTCTGCGCTGGTCTATATAAACAAAAAAGAGATGTATATACATCTCTTTTTTGTTTTATATCATTTACTCTTTTGGTGATAGGCCTCATGTTGGAATGTGGTCTTCACTTTGTAACGATTTTTTTGTCAATACTTCCTTAGATAAACTTCTCTGGAAACTCAATTCCGTTCTCGTTTAAATAAGCTATTAATCCCTTGTGCTTCACATCTACATCAATGTGACAATCACATGCAATTGGACAAATAGTAGCAGGAGAAATTTCTAATATTTTAGCTATTTCATTCAACACTTCGCTTTTCAGCTTTGTCTTCCCACTCTCAATATCTGAATAAGCTTTTTGCGAAAGCCCTAACTTACTCGCAACAAATTCTTGAGAATAACCCAATAATTTTCTTCTACTTTTAATCTTATCTATTTCCATAAACTTAACATTAGCGCATAGTTCTATCTTAAAATTCTAACAAGAACAATCCTCTTTTTGAAACAAAAATAACAATTATAAATTCATAAAGTAAAAGATATCAAAAATATCCTTACTTTTGTCTTACAAATTTTCATAAACAACAAAGCCGGTCAAGCTCAAAACGTGATTATATATTTGTAAGAAATAATCTAATCATATAGCTTAACCAAGAAAACTGCTTTCCCCAAGCAGTTTTCTTTTTTTATATACTTCCCTATTCTGTTCATTATCGCAAATAAACTGTTCGAAAATGAACACCTTCTTTTTCTAAATAAAAACAAATCAGTGTAAATCAACTACTTATAAGTTTTATTTCTATTGGCATATTTCTCGTTTTAATGTTTTCAGAACAAACTTTAAACACTATGAAAACGCTAATTCTTTCTTTTTCGTGTATCTTAATGACTCTTTCTGCGAATGCACAAAATATCATTAAAGGTAAAATTATAGACTCTAAGAATTCCGCTGTTGATTTTGCAGAAATATACCTTCTGGATACTAATGGACAATTGGTAAAACAGACTTTTACAGACAACCAAGGTCTTTTTGAAATTGAAGATATTGAAAACAATACTTATCTATTTCAAGTACACAGCTTCGGTACAAAGTATATCGATAAACCTATTGATGTGAAAGGTTCTCTGGATATGGAAAATATCACCATTGATACAAACACGGACCTGAATGAAATAGTTATTGATGCTCCAACTAAGGTTTTTGAACGAAAAGTAGATAGAACTGTTTTCAATATTGAAAACTCTGTCCATGCGACAAATAACAATGCTACAGACCTCCTTAAACTAACCCCTGGAGTAAAAGTAGATAACCAATCTATTGACTTAATCGGCAAAGGCGCTGTTAGGGTTATGATTGATGATAAAATTGTACATCTATCTGGTGAAGAATTATTAAACTACCTAAAGACTATTCCTTCAGATAATATCAAAAAGATTGAAGTTATTACTGCTCCCCCTGCTAAATATGAAGCAGAAGGTCAAAGCGGACTTATCAACATTGTACTAAAAGAACCTAAACAAGATGCGTGGAGTAACCAAGTTTCTACAGGGGTAATGGCTTCCCAAAAAGCGATATGGAGATTTGGCGATGTATTCAATTTCAATAAAAACAAAGTTTCTATTAATGCTAATTTCAATGGTTCAACTGGTTATGCTCCTGGAAAAGACAAATCAATCATCTCTTATCCTAATCAAAACTGGTTTTCTACAAATAATAGTACTTCTAACAATGGAAGTTTTTCTGGTAACTTTCTAATCGACTATAAGGCTTCGGACAAAACTTCTTTTGGTGTACAGTACAGAGGAGGCAAAAATACCCCAAGTAACACTGACTACACAACTACAATTGTTAACAACCCTGTTGATAACTTAATAAAAACTATCTTAACTGACGGAAAAACGACAAATATTACTAACAATCACTCAGTCAATGCACACCTAACTCAAAAGCTTGATACCATTGGAACTAAGCTTAGTTTAGACCTTGACTATTTCTCATTTAACAACGATAAAAGCAGACTTTTCAACACAACTGAACACAATGTTGATAACGTTGTTAACAAACCGTATATCGCAGAGAGTATTGGCCTTCAAAACATCGATAATTACAGCGTAAAAGTAGATGTAGAACAACCTATTAAAAGTTTTAAACTGTCGTATGGTGCTAAAGCGAGTTTTACAACTACTAAAAACAAAACGAATTTCTTTGATTATTCTTCAGGTATGCCAATACAAGACGACAAACAGAGAGATAATTTTAAGTACAAAGAAAATACACAGGCTGTATATATTAGTGGAAACAAATCTTTTGGAGAGAAATGGCAACTACAAGCTGGCTTGAGAGTAGAAAATACACAAACAGAGGGCATTTCTAAGATTTATAATACAACGGATAAGAATGATTATACCAAACTATTTCCAAGTTTATACGTGTCTTATGAGCTAAATGACGACAATACATTCTCTATGAATTACAACCGACGTATTATGCGTCCGAGCTTTTGGCAGTTAAACCCATTCCGTTGGTATGTAAACGAGTATAGCTTTGTAGAGGGTAATCCTAAATTACAACCTGTTTTTACCAATAGTGTAGAGTTTTCACATACGTTTAAAGGGAAGTTGATAACTACTTTGAGATATGCAAAATCAAAAGACTCATTCTCTCAATATCCAATTTCAGACCCGGAGACAAACACTCAAATGTATTTGAATGACAACATTTTTGATATTTATTCTTTTAATGGTTCTATCACTTATATGTTCAACTCTTTGCCTTGGTTGCAATCGCAAAACTCTTTTAATGCTTTTCACAACAGAACTAAACTTATCAAAGATTTAGATTTTGAAACAGTAAATGGTTGGGGAACTTATTTCTCAACGAATAACACTATTACATTGAATGCAGAAAAAACATTACAGGCGCAAGTGGACTTCTGGCTACAGCCTAAATTTAATATTCTGATGTATGAATTAAATACTCTTTCTTCTTTAAATCTTGGTTTAAAGTATTCAATGCTAAATAAAAAGCTAAATATGTCGTTATATGTAAATGACATCCTTAAAACAAGTGCGCAAAAGGCAATGACTGAAACCTATGGCGTGCAACAGACTTATATGGCCAACTCGTTTACTCGCTATGTAAATGTAGGCCTTACCTACTCTTTTGGTAATTCAAAAATTAAAGTAACTGAACACCATGGAGGAAATAAAGATGAAATCAACCGAAAATAACAACTAACAAATTATGACGAAATTATTAAAAACAACATTATTTTTCACCTTTTTCTGCAGCAGTTTATGGGCTCAGAATTCGATTAAAGGAAAAGTTACAAGTGAAAATAACACACCTATTGACTTTGCTGAAATATTGTTAACTCAATCAAATGAAACTTTAGTTAAACAAGTATTCTCTGATGAAAGTGGAGCCTTCTTAATGGAAAACATTCCAAATGGAGAGTATGTTTTTAAAATAGTGTACTTCGGTAAAAACCTCAACGAACAAAAATTGTCACTTACCCAAAACCATGACTTTGGAATAATCCAAATTAAAGATGATAATCAATTAGAAGAAATCGTTGTACAAGCAGAGAAAAAATTAATCGAACGCAAAGTGGACCGTCTTGTGTTTAATACGGCTAATAGTATTTCTTCTCAGGGAATGAATGCCATTGAAGCGTTGACAAATACTCCTCTTGTAAAAGTAGTGGATGACAAAGTAAGCATTGTTGGCAAAAGTGGTGTTACTATTATGATTGACGATAGGCCTTTATACTTATCTGGTGATGCCTTAACTAACTACTTAAAAACTTTGCGCTCTGACGATATTGAACGCATTGAAGTAATTACAACTCCCCCTGCCAGATATGAAGCTTCTGGTAACAGCGGGTTAATAAACATTGTTCTGAAAAAGAATAAAACAATGGGAATGTACGGTACGGTAAGTAGTTCTTATTCTTATAACAATAAATCAATGTATAGCGGAAATGGTAGCTTAAACTTCCAAAATAAAAAATGGAATATCATGCTAAAGGCCAATGGGACTGACGGACGTTATCAATCGACAAATGAATATACATATATAGGTGAAAAGAATGGATTGGCAACAGTAAGTGAAGCGAATGCTCTTTACAAATCTGCTGGAGCTAACTTAACGACCAACTACCAAATTAATGACAATGCACTAATTGGAATGTCTTATGATATTACACGTTTAACGAATGATTCAAAAAATCATACTAAAACAGCATATATTACATATCCACAAGCTGTAGTAGATTCTACTGTTACAGCTTTAAACAATGGTAATTCAAAATACTACTATCATACCTTAAATGCTTTCTTTGACCAAAAGTTAGATACCTTAGGCAGTAAACTGTCGTTAGGAGTTAATTACTTCTCTAATACACCTGATGATAAAAACACAATTACAGACTATAATGCGGTAAGTTCTGTCAACAATAAAATGTTTTACACTAATAAGCTGAATTATAATGTGTGGAGTGCAACAGCTGATTTGTCGTACAAACTAAAATGGGCTGATGTTGAAGTAGGTGGAAAATATACAAACTACGACAACAAAGCAACAGTTAATTACTTCAATTGGACAGACCAAGATTACGTTTTGGATGACACGAAAAGCAATCGATTTAATTATACGGAAGATAACTACGCTGCTTATTTGAGTTTAAGCAAAAAATTAAGTGATAAATGGCAAGTAAAAGGGGGGCTACGCTATGAACAAACGGAAGTAAAAGGCCATTTATTAGATACCAATGAAAAGTTTACTAAGTCTTATGGTAAGTGGTTCCCTACGGCATACATTTCATTTGACCCTAATGAGAATCATTCTTTTAGTTTGAATTACTCAAAGCGTATTAATAGACCTTTTGCTGGTATATTAAACCCTTTTAGATATTATAGCAATAGTTATTCTTATAATAGTGGAAATCCAGAACTGAACGCTGCTATCACAAACAATTTTGAATTAAATTATGTTTTCAACAGCGCGCTGTCATTTACTTTAAACTATAGCCATTTGGCTGATTCTTTTGACCAATTGGAAACTTTTGAAAATGGAATTATGGCTGGAAAATATTACAATATGCTCAACCAAGATAGCTATGGTTTTGATGTTTCGTATAGCAACAAAATACTGCCTTGGTGGGAAACAAATACAGGGGCAAACTTCTACTATGCGATAGCTTATTATAGAGCGCAGGAAGCTAATCAAATTCCTCAAAATGGACCAACATTTAGCTACTACTCACAAAATACGTTTAACGTGAATGATGCGAAGACTGTGAAGCTGTTCTTGAATTGGTATCACCAGCTTCCAAATAAAGAGGATAATACGCGTTATTCTAAATATAACACGTTATCAACTGGAGCTAAGTTGGCGTTATTAGATAAAAAACTAAACATCAATGTAACGCTTTCAGATATATTCAATACTGGAAAATCAAGTGGTACAATGTATTATGAAAACAATATTCAAACGTTTGATAACAAATGGAATTCGAGAAGAATAAACCTTAGTGCTTCATATTCTTTTGGAAATAGCAGTAACAAGAAACAAATAAAAGAAGCCTCTTTTGAGGATAAAAACAGAAGTAATTAGTTAGTCTTAAATACGAAAACGCCCAGTGAAGCAATTGCTACATGGGCGTTTTTATTTATCTATAGGGTGTTAAACCCATACGTTTTCTTCTTGAATACTATTCTCTGCTAATTGATTTGATAAAGCGACTACTCTACTGCTCAACAGCTCTTTTCTTCCATCTGGTGTTCTGGTATATATTATGCGATTGTGCCCTACTAATTGTGTCCATTTAGCAGAAAAATAATCGACCATCTTCCTATTGACACCGATACATTCTGGTATGGCATGAAAATCTGATTGACTATCTGCATAGGCTAAGAAAGAACTCCTCTCAATGACATATCGAGGATTGTCTATAGGAGAAAGCAACTCATTTAAACAACTCACAAATAAGTTTCCTTCTAATACTGTACTGCCTTTTAGTACACAATAAATATTACCAAAAACATCTACTTTACTTATTATTTCTATCTCTGCTTTTGGAGTTTTAATCATGTCAAATTTACACAGCGTATGTAGTAATACGGTTGCGATATTTTTAACGTCTAAGCTTATGTCTCTATACTTTCTTACAATCTTATAGTTCTTATAGCCTTTCTTTCCAAACCTCAAGAACAATCCAAGGAAGAAAGTATTGAAAACCCAAAAGAAAAAGCCTGCTTTATTTACATCTCCCCATATCGCAACATTAAGTGCTAAAAGGTAAAACTGGTTTACAAAGAAAAACACAACTAATAAGCCCAATGACAATACTGCATTGATAATCGTTTTACGGGTATAGAATACTTTTACTTTTTCAATTCCTCTATTCTCTTGTGTTGGGATGAATGGTACTTTAATCGTATGTACTAATTCCGTTCCCTTTTCAATTCCCTTACTCCATCGTTGATGCAAATCTGCTCGTCGATTTGCTTGTTCAAAAGTTCTTTGGTTCTGTTCTTCTATGTCTTGATATGATTGCAAAGAGTGTGGCAACAACAACCTTTGTGTTCCATTGCTTATAATCACTTGCTCGTCCTCCTCGTGATTTGATATTCCTACAAAACCTCGAAAACGACGTGACAATACACTTCTGTCATTTCCTCCTAACTCTACATCTGGGTCTAAACAAACCAAATGCCAAATATTTGCTGTTTTTGTTAGGTTGTCGAGCTGTGTTCTAATCGCACGACCACGCATTTGATTAGATGATACAAATGACCCAACCACGCTTGCAAGTATTAATGAATTAATAGCTGGAGCATCCCAACCTTCTCCTAAAAGGGCTTTGGTTCCTACTAATACTTCAATATACCCTTCTTCTAATAACTTCGTAATAAAGTGAATTACATCATTTTTAAAATGCTCGCTTACTCTGACTTCTAAGTAGGTATTGTCATAAGCTACTTCAACTATATCTACTTCTTTTAAATTCTTCTGTTGTACAAAATATTCTAAGCGCTCTTTTGCTGAGGCTGGAATTATAACCAATGAGCCTGTAAGCACTCCCAGTTTTCGCAGATGAGGCGCATTTCTTCTTAAATATTCAAATATAGAAACGACACCTAATTTGCCCAGGATGCAATCGTTTACTTCTTTTTGTACATGATATTCCTTGCGTATATAATCGGCTAAGATGACTAATCGCAATTTTTCTTTTAGAGAGTTATACTCAAAGTTTGCAATCTTTAGAATACTCTCTAATTTATTGACACTTGAATTGAGTAAAGCGTTCTCCTTTTGACTATTGCCAAAGCGTATCTGACGGTGCTCCATTGCCCCATAACGACGTAAGCGATTAATGATTTGCTCTACCCGCTCTTCATAGCCTTCTATATCGTCAAAAAATATCTTACCTCTAAAACAATAGAAGTTTAGTGCTTTTTCCATCCAATCGTAAGTCAACATTGGAACTACCGTATGCTCATCTCCTAAGACTTCTAAGTGAGCGATAGGTATCTCGCCTCTGTAATCATTTATCAAAATCAAACAAGCCATGTAGTTAGATAAATTCTCATAAATCCAATCCAAGTGCTCTAATGGGTTTTGATAAACAACCGTTTGTTCTAAGTCGGCTATCAGTTGTTCGTTCTGACGTAACTTCGTATAGATTGTATATATATTTTCTCGTATCTCAAGAATAGCCTGCCTCTCTTGCTTTTCGGGCATGCTAAAATAAATATAATCTTGGTGGGGACAAAGGTCTCCTTCTCCGATTAATTCAGGGACAAAGATTTCTTCATCAATTGGTCCGTTTAAGGAAATATAACGTCCCCATTCAAACCCAGATACATCATAAGGAGGTGTTGCTGTAAGTCCAACTACTGTTGGCTTTAATTTTTGTTCAAGGTAATCTAAAGATTTCCACCATTCTTTTTTTAAATGGTGTGCTTCATCAACTATAATAGTAGATATCCCTCTTTCTTTAATCAATTCAAGTATTGCTTCTCCGTTTCGATTGCTATACGCTATCTTCCGTTCTACTTCTTCTTCCTCTGAATCCTCCTCTTCTTCTTTTAAATTATTAAAGGCAGAGTGCAACCCTTGGTAAGTTGCAACAGTTAGGAATTGTGGGTTATATAAATCACGTGATATCCAATTGGGAACCTCATCTACTTGCAAGAACAACTCACAAAAGCGTTCTACCCACTGATTGCGAACAGCTATTGTAGGTGCAAGTATTAAAGTAGGTTTGTTTAATCGCAACATTACCTCTAATCCCAAAACAGTTTTTCCAGAGCCTGGTGGTGCGATAACATGAAGCTTGTCGTCACCAAGGTGCTTGGCTAAATTGTC
>JASLGC010000064.1 GCA_030150335.1 Flavobacterium sp. | reverse complement strand
CAAGGAAGCACTCTACCCCTGAGCTACACCGGCTTGATGCTTCTTATTCTCTGTGGGGAGAGCAGGATTCGAACCTGCGAAGGTTTCCCAACGGATTTACAGTCCGTCCTCGTTGGCCGCTTGAGTATCTCCCCTCAAACTTTTGTTTGATATTTTTTCTTTTGAGCCAGTGGAGGGACTCGAACCCACGACCTGCTGATTACAAATCAGCTGCTCTAGCCAGCTGAGCTACACCGGCATTTTTCTCTCAATAGAAAAAGTCCGCTATTTCTAACGGACTGCAAATGTATATATTTTATTGATTAAAAAAAACAATTTACTTATTTTTTTACATTAATGTGATTTTGTTTTCTCCTTGAATTTCACAACCAAACGCTCTAATGCATCGGTTCCTGCATCAACGCTCTCTTCGAAACTCTTACATGTTTTCTTAACTACCATTTCATCCCCTGGCACTAGTAATTTCATCTCTGCAACCTTATTTTCTTTTTCATTGGTGTTTTCCAATTTCAAAAATACATCTACTGAAATTACCTTATCATAAAACTTTTCAAGTTTAGATAAACGCTCATTTACAAAATCTACTAATTTTCGATCTACATTAAAATTAATGGCTTGAATGTTAACTTTCATAACTAACGATTTAAATGGTTGATTTTACTTTTTCTTCATTCTTGGGTGAGCGCCCTGATAAATCTTCTTCAACTCGGATAAGTTTATTTGTGCATATCCTTGAGTCGTCGCTAAGCTCTCATGCCCCATTAATTCCTTTATAGAATTAATATCTGCCCCATTCTCTAATAAATGTGTAGCAAATGAATGACGCAACATGTGCGGACTTCTTTTCTCCTTCGTTGTTGCATTACTAAAGTAACCATTTATAACGCGATAAACAAACATTTCATTGATTTTATTCCCCCTCTCACTTACCAAAAGCGCTGGGTTTTTCTCCATTTCACTCAAAACCAAGCTTCTATAAGTCAAATATTTTTTTAACAAATCTTCAACCACTTGAACCGTAGGTATTACTCTTACTTTATTCCCTTTTCCGTGAATTTTCACTTGATGTAAGTAAAAATCTATATCATTCACTTCCAAAGCCACAAGCTCCGCTCTACGCAGTCCTAAACAATAAAGCATCTCTACAATAAGCAAATCTCGAACAGAATTAAAATCCTCTTTGCCAATCAACATATTTCGAACCTCATCAATCTCCTTTACTGAAAAAGGCAATTGCAGTTTTTTCTCCATTTTCAATGAACGATGAAGTTGCAAAGGACTAACCTCAACTTCTTCTATTTTTAATAGAAACTTATAAAACGAACGCAGTGAACTCATCTTTCTATTAATTGAACGATTCGTCAACTTCTGTTCTGATAGCTCAACTACCCACAAACGAACCCCGTCATACTTAACAGTCAAATAATCTAAATCTTTTAATACTAAAAAATCTATATAACTTATTATATCGTGTTCATAAGCTTCAATTGTCTTCAGAGAATAATTCTTCTCCTTATCCAAATACTCGATAAATCTCTCTACATTTTTATCCATAAAAAAACCGTTACAACAAAGTTAGTACTTTATTATAACGGTTTAGTATAATTTTGTTCACATTACTAGATTTCTACTGAATCACGTAAGTGCTGAACGTATGCAGCTTTCTGCATTTTGTCTCTTTTTACTACAGATGGTTTCGAGAAGTGTTGACGAGATCTTAACTGACGTAATGTCCCAGTTCTGTCAAATTTTCTTTTATAGCGCTTTAGTGCTCTATCGATATTTTCTCCATCTTTAATTGGAATGATCAACATGTTTTCATACACCTCCTCTCGTTTGGTGGTGCAAAAGTAAACCTTTTTTTATACAGCACAATAGAAAACATACTTTTTTTAATTATTTGTTAGCCCATTATTAAATTCCACACCTCTTTTAATATTCACAATCACCTATTAGAAAAACAAAATTAAGCCAACCACACTCCCTTAAAATCTCATAGTGAAACCCTATAAACTCTGAGAATTGGCAAAAACAAATCATTGCCCTTCGAATAACATTTTCATGCTTTAGAAAAACAAATGAACTACCTAATAGCAATTTCCTGCTATCTGTTGTTCATCCTTATAAACTCTTATCCTTATTTCATCTTGTATGCTCCCATACTGATTATATAATGTAAACATGGTGCTATCATAGATTTCCCATAATTCTTATGGGAGCATTATGGGAGCACTATGGTACCACTATGGGAGCACCGCTATTAAAACCTGTCTCGTCCTGCTACAACTATACAGTTTTTCTGACAGTCCAATTATTGCAATACAGTTTGTTCTTTTGGTTTATTTTCTTGCATTAGTTCTTCAATCTTTTAGGAAGAATACCTGTTTTGAAGTGTGCTTGTTTTCGGAATAGTCATTTACAACTGTCATAAGACGACTCATCCTGCTTTAACAATATTGTTTTCAGCGATTAACTTACAACTACTACACAAACATTCCTTTTACTGTTTCTACCCTTCTGCATTTAGCACTACATCCTTTTTTAGGCTACAACAGTGAAGTGATTTTTTTATTATTCCAAAACTTTACTCCTTGCCTTAATACCCAAAGCTCAACATGCGGATTTCTTAACTCATGCTCACTAATTACAGTGCTTCCCAATAGACAAACAGTACTTCACCTTCTACCATAAATATGGTATTTTCCCGCATTCTTGCTTCTGCAAAATTTACAATACTTATTTTTGCAAAGAATAATAATTACCTTTCAATATAAAATACATTAAAAACAGAATGAAAAAATTACTAAATAATACAATAGTAAGATTACTTATAGGAGTTATAGTT
>JASLGC010000058.1 GCA_030150335.1 Flavobacterium sp. | reverse complement strand
CAAATGACACTAAAAAAAGTAGCAAATAAGCTAATTTTCTCATAAAATAACTTGAATTTTAAAAATGTTTGTAGTTGTATTTTTTATCTTAAATCGTTCATCCATTCGACTTCCAATAATCCATACAATTTTATCTTCTGAACATAAAAGCCAAGTATTTTCTTTATCAATAAGACTAAATTTCTCGTCTTTAAAGAATTTACTGACCTTCTTGCTTCCCTTCATTCCAAAGGGTATAAACTTATCACCGGCTTTATACTTTCTGATAGATAAGGGAAACTGTAGAGAATCCCCATCGACATAGATAGTATTGTTGTCGGCTTTTAATTCTATTTCATCATAAGGTGTTATACTAATCTTTACGGGTTCGGTTAATGTTTGTTTTTGCTCTAAAAAATATATTTGTTCTTTATTCTCTTCTTTGTCTGCTAAACTCTGTAAAATAAGCTGCTCTCTATTTTTTAATAATAGATGTGAAGCAGAATAAACCATCTTACCAGAAATAGCGTCTAATAAATCTTCGATGTCATTCCACGCTGTAAAACCATAAGGCTGTAACCAACGATATAAATAAGCTATAGGCGAAGATAATTCTTTTAGTGCTAAAATATCAATAATCAATTGATTACCTTCTTTTTTAACTAATTTGTCAAAATATAATCTACTGGCGTCTTCACTTAACATGAAAGTTTGCTGTAAATAATCTACTGTTTTTTGAAAAGAAGATGCAAATTGGTCATTTGTTTCTTTTAACAACGGTAGAATATTCTTGCGAATCTTATTACGCAAATACTTTGTTTGTGCATTGGTGTAATCTTCTCGCCAAGTAATGTTATTTTCCTCTGCATAAGCAGCAATTTGTTCTCTTGTAAAAGGTAACAATGGTCTTCTGATATAGTCGTTCTTAGCAGGGATTCCCAATAACCCTTCTATTCCTGTACCTCTTGACAAGTTGATTAAAAATGTTTCCATTGAATCATCTAAGTGATGTGCTGTCAACAAATACTTGTAATTCCCTTCAGATATTAATGACTTAAACCAATCATACCTCAGCTCACGTGCTGCAATTTGAATAGATATCTTGTTTTCCTGTGCATATTGCTCTGTTTGAAACTCAGCAACAAAAACAGGGATATCTAATTGTTTTCCCAGCTGTTCTACGAAAGCTTGGTCATCAATACTATCTTGTTTTCGCAAATGAAAATTGCAATGTGCAATAGCAACATTTAGTTTTAATTGATGACAAAGGTGTACCAAAACCACACTATCTACCCCACCACTAACGGCAAGTAACAGTGGTTTTTCTAATAATTCTTGAAAATTACTTTCAATATGTTCTTTAAGTTGACCTAACATTTTAATCTAAAGTCACCAAAGTAAATAAATATATTCGAAAAGAGAAATGAAATGGATGTGTTTTTACAAGAAAAGGGAATATTTTAAGATACAATTATACTTCTTCTATTAGTCGTCGAAGAAGTATTCTTAAAAATGTAAAAATGATGTGTCATTCAATTAGATGATATTAAAAGAAGATTGTGTAGATATACTATTTATTTAAAAATAACATTTAGTAGTCATTTGATATTAAACAAAAAAAAGGAACCAACTAATGTTGATTCCTTTTGATTATAACTCTACTTTATTACCAAGGTTGGATGCTTGTGCATACGTTTTCCATTTATCGATACACTCTTGCATATCTTCTGGTATTTCAGTTTCAAATCTCATGAACTCTTTTGTAATAGGATGTTCGAAACCTAATGTTCTTGCATGTAGTGCTTGTCTTGGCAATACATTGAAACAGTTATCTACAAATTGTTTGTACTTTGTAAAAGTTGTTCCTTTCAAAATAAGGTTACCTCCGTAACGCTCATCGTTGAATAATGTATGCCCGATTGACTTCATGTGTACACGGATTTGGTGAGTACGTCCAGTTTCTAATCGACAAGAAACCAAAGTAACATAACCTAAGCGTTCAATAACTTTATAATGTGTTACCGCCCATTTCCCCATGCTTTCATCATCAAAAGCTGCCATCTGCATTCTGTCTTTTACGTGACGACCAATGTAGCTTTCGATTACTCCTTCATCTTCTTCTACGTTACCCCAAACGATTGCGATATACTCACGTTCAGTAGTTTTTTCTGCAAACTGCTTTTGCAACTCTGTCATTGCCCATTCCGTTTTTGCAACTACTAATAGTCCTGTTGTATCTTTATCAATACGGTGGACTAAACCTGGACGCTCGCTACTGTTTAAAGGCAAGTTATCAAAATGGTATGCCAATGCATTTACCAATGTCCCTGTGTAATTACCATGTCCTGGGTGAACTACAAGTCCTGCTGGTTTATTAATCACTAATACTGCATCATCTTCATAAACAATGTTCAATGGGATATCTTCAGGTATAATGATATTTTCAAACGGAGGCTGTTTCATCAACACACGTACTACATCTAATGACTTTACTTTGTGATTAGATTTTACTGGTACGTCATTCACAAATATGTTCCCATTTGCAGCAGCTTGTTGGATTTTATTTCTTGTAGCATTTTCTACTAAGTTCATTAAGAACTTATCTACTCTAAGAGGTGCTTGTCCTTTGCCTGCTTCAAATCTATGGTGTTCATATAATTCTCCATCTAAATCATCGAACGTTTCAATATTATCTTCTTGCATATATCTTTCTTAAATCTTTACTTAATCTATTGCTGGTGCTACATCTAATTCTTCTTGTGAAGATGGCTTTCTTCCGTCTCCTAAAACGAAATCAATACGAGAGTTTTTCAACACCTTATCTCCTTCTTTTAACTCTTTCCCATTTTGAGTTATTTTCAAAAACACATCTTTATATTCAGAAAACTCATAAGAAATTGTTCCCTCTTTTAATCCTAAAGACCTAATAGTCGCTAAAACTTGTCTGTAAGTTGTATTTTCAAATTTTGGTATAGCTACTTTACCATAACCTGCAGCATTAATCTTCACATATATCTTTCTGTTAACTTTTACATCTGTATTAGCAGCAGGGTCTTGCTCAAGAATAGTTAAAGGTGGGAAGTTCTTGTCGTACTCTAAAGTATCTAATACTACCATTCGCAAATTGTTTTTCTCTAAAACTTGTATTGCTTGGTCTGTATCTAATTTCACAATTGATGGTACCTCTATTAACTGTCCGTGATTTGTAGTTTTCTCCAGCCATTTAAGCACTAAAAATACTCCTGCTACAAGAATCACTAAAGCAGCAATTAGAGAAATAAAAAAAGCCTTGCTTTTTAAAAAACCAAATAATTTCATATCTATTTATTTTGAGCAAAGATATAAAATCGAAAACATTTTTTGTTTCTATGTTTTGTTATAAATTTGTTTTAACCTAAGTACCGTATAATTTTCTCTTTTGGGAATTAAAATTAATTAAAAATGAAGCATGTAGCTATTATTATGGGAGGGTATTCAAGTGAATATAAAATCTCATTAGCAAGTGGAAAAGTTGTCTTTGATAATTTAGATAGAAATAAATACATTCCTTATGCAATTCACATTTTGAAAGACAAATGGGTTTATGTAGATGAGAATAACGCTGAGTTCCCAATTGACAAGAATGATTTCTCTGTTCAATACAACGGAACAAAAATAACTTTCGATGTTGTTTTCAACGCAATTCACGGTACTCCTGGTGAAGATGGTTTAATGCAAGCGTATTTTAATTTAATTGGAATGCCTCACACTTCTTGCGACTACTACCAAGCGGCATTGACTATGAATAAAAGAGATATGCTGTCGGTAGTTAAGCCTTATGGTATTAAAACAGCGATTTCTTATTATTTAAATGAAGGAGATGTCATTGATACAGAAACAATCATCCAAAGAGTTGGGTTACCTTGTTTTGTAAAACCTAATCGCTCTGGTTCAAGTTTTGGTATTTCTAAAGCTAAGAACACTGAAGAATTATTGCAAGCTATTGAAACTGCTTACAAAGAAGACAATGAAATTATCATTGAAAGCTTCTTAAATGGTACAGAGGTTTCTGTGGGTGTGATTAATTACCAAGGTGAGATAATTGTACTTCCTATCACTGAAATTGTTTCTGAAAATGATTTCTTTGACTATGAGGCTAAATACTTGGGAAAATCTCAAGAGATTACTCCTGCAAGAATAGATGAAGCTACAAAAGCTAAAGTTGAAGATATTGCTTCTCGTATTTATAAAATATTAAAAATGGAAGGTTTCTCTCGTAGTGAGTTTATCATTGTGGATGGTGTTCCTTTCTTATTAGAAATGAATACAGTTCCAGGACTTACAAACGAAAGTATCTTGCCACAACAAGCGAAACAAGCGAATATCTCTTTATCTGATTTGTTTGGCAACGCAATTGTTTTAGCTTTGCAAAAGGCACATTAATTATTAACTATGAGAAGAGCAGTATTTCCTGGTTCATTTGACCCAATTACAAATGGCCACTATGATATTATTAAAAGAGCATTGCCTTTATTTGATGAAATCATCGTTGCTATAGGAGTTAACTCTGATAAAAAGTATATGTTTTCTTTGGAAGAAAGAAAACGCTTTATTGAAGAAACTTTCAAAGATGAACCAAAAATAAGAGTAACTACATATGAAGGGCTAACAACAGATTATTGTTTTGAAGTTAATGCTCAATTCATATTAAGAGGACTTAGAAACCCTGCTGATTTTGAATTTGAAAAAGCGATTGCACATACAAATCGTTTTCTTTCTAAAATAGAAACTGTCTTTTTGCTTACTGCGGCAAGCACTTCTTTTATCAGTTCAAGTATTGTACGAGACGTTATTAGAAATAAAGGAGACTATTCTAAATTAGTTCCAGAACCAGTGAAATTTTAAATAATAAAAAAGCCGTTCAACTTTGAACGGCTTTTTCTATTTTTAATATTCTGTATAAAAAGAATTAATTCTTACTATACACAAAGAATCATTATCTGCTTGTTTTAATCCAATACTCCTGCTTCCTCAATCAATAATTTAATATTCTCATACGAATTATTCATTGCTTCTCTTATCTGCTCTTTGTTTAACCAAACTGCTTTTTCAATTCCCTCTTCTAATTGTCCTACTGGAGTTCCTTCAAAATCAGTTTTCATTTCATACCAAGTTGTTATTTTCAACTTGTACTTTCCATTTCGTTTAAAGATATGATAAGTCTTAGGTAGTTTACGAACTATCTCTAATCCGTTTACTCCTGTCTCCTCTTCTACTTCGCGAATAGCAGTTTCCTCCATCTCTTCATTCTTTTCGATTCCTCCTTTTGGCAAATCCCATTTACCACTACGAAGAATAAAAAGAATCTCTCCTTTTGAATTATATACCAATCCACCTCCTGCTTTTTGCACAGGAATCTTCTCTTTTATCTTTTTTAAGATTTGTTTTTCATTTGGATGGTATAAAAAAGCCTTATCAATTTTATTTTGAAAATATTTAATGATAATTTTGTCAATATCGACACTATCTAATAAGAACAATTGAAAATCGGTTTCTTTCTCG
>JASLGC010000008.1 GCA_030150335.1 Flavobacterium sp. | reverse complement strand
GTGTTGTTTATCTTGTTTTCAGTTTATAATTACGGCATGGCTATCTATGGAGGGGTGAAGGTTAAATCCCAAAAGAAGCTTCACTATTACTTTAATTTTAATTTCTCGAGAGCAAAATGCACCTTGTAAGAGGGAGAGTGTAATACAATGTTGCTTGTGTAATATTGGGGAGACTGATGATTTTTTTTTATTCATTGTTGTAATAAAAATATGCGGTTTTATTTTGTAAATATTGTTATAATAAGTGTTTTAGGGTATATTATTAAATATTTGTCAATGTAAATAATGCTTAGGTTTGTATTAAAATTATTTAATATGAAAAAGAGTATTTTAGGAGTGCTTTTACTTGTAAGTGTGTTATTTATAGCTTGCGGTAAAGCAACTTCATCGACAGGGAATGACTATTGGATAGATAATCCTACAGATCAAGAAATAATTGTAAAAATAGATGAACAAGAATTTGTTATTCCGGCAGAGTCCAATGCAATAGCTACTTTAAGCTGGGGTAAACATACGATGAGTTACAATGGTGAGAATATAAACTTCTTTTGTAAGCCAGCAGGTTATAACGAGGGTGAAGCACGTACTTTTCTTAATCCAACACAAAGTAACTATGTGATTTATAATCAATTGTTTATTGTTCCAGACGATTCAAGAGCAACAGACGATTTTATAAATTGGTTTATGCATAGCAATAGTGACTCGATTGTTATTTCAGAAAAAGGAGTAAAGTCAAAAGAGTTTTTGCCTTTTAGCGTGGATAATAGTCTGTTTATTACCAAGAGTAATGTTTCTTGGGATTATTTCTTAGATGAGGAGTTACCAGAAGATTTGATTTTTAGAAGTCCTTTGGTTTTTAGAAAAAACAAAAAGCTTTTGAAAGATGCTAATTACCAAGCAGGGCAGTTTCAAGATAGTAAAAAGAAAATATTTAGAGAGAAGGATTTTTGGTCTCATTTCCAAGTACCTGATAGTTTGGATATTCACCTTGTGAAGGATAAAGTGAAGTTTAATGAGTATAAACCAATACAAGTTAAATTAACGAATATAGACGCTGTTAAAGGGGAGAAATATCAAAATTATTTAAAGGATTTAGACACAAAAACGAAAGAGTGGTTGACGCTTACTGATCCTAAAAAGGTAGTTGAACTTCAAGAAGAACTTTTTGGAGTGAAGAGTACAATAGCGAGAACAGATTTGAGAAATGAGTACTTAGCTGCATATCCGGATGATTATAGTTTTAATGAAGCTACAAATGAGTTCTCTGATCAAACGATGATAAGAGTTAAAGGAGCGATGGCAGGTATTGTTCTTTTTGACTTGCTTGTGGTAGAATAAGTGGATTAATTGGACTATAGTTTTTAAGAATAACCTTTTATCATACTAAGTTAAACTGTATTTTTGTTTAATGCTTTGAAACATTGTGGCGAACAACGCTGTGTGAAGAAGTATTAATGAAAAAAAGAAATATATATGAAAGATTTAAAAATTGTAGTTTTCGACGAAGCGTTGAAAAGTGAAGATAATTACGATATCATTTATTCGAATATATCTATTGTAAACCTTATTCGTGAAGAAGGTGGTTCATTAGAAGAAGATATACATCATGACTCTCTTGTAAGTTATTATGTAGATTATTATTTAGATCAATATGAGACAGGAAACTTTTCTCAGATAGTATGGAACTCAGGTGCAGATTATGAGTTTTTTGATATTGTAGAAGAGGGACTTGGAAAAATGGGGGCTAAACAGCACCAAGCATTTTTGAAAGAACAAGTAGCGCTTTTGAAAGGTTTAGATCATGAAGTAATTGAAGGATTTATTGAGGCTGATTACTCGGCAGCACATTCAACAAGTGTAGCATTGAACAATGACGAGTTCTTTAATATAGAGGAGGATGTTGTTGAGTTGAATGCAGAATGGTTGAAAGGGCACGTTGATTTAGTCGCTTTATCTATTGAGGATATCTATATTTATGTAGAGAAGTTATTAGATAAGAAAATTGAAAGACGCGAAGAAGAATAAGACAAAGAATATTGTTGAGGTGTAAGTGCGAAGTCTTTGATCAAAAGGCAGAACTATAAATTGAATGAAATAAATTGGTTATCAATTTGGATTATAAGGTTAAAGTTGTATTTTTGCACCCAATTTTGTAACAAATAAAATTTAGTATTTATGAATCATTATGAAACTGTTTTCATCTTGAATCCCGTTTTATCTGAAACTCAGGTAAAGGAAACAGTAATGAAATTTGAAGAATTTCTTACTTCTCGCGGTGGAGAGATGGTATCAAAAGAGGATTGGGGCTTAAAAAAATTAGCTTATGAAATCCAACACAAGAAAAGTGGGTTTTATCACTTATTCGAATTCAAAGCTCCAGGTGAAGTTATCATTAGCTTAGAGACTGAGTTCAGACGTGATGAAAGAGTTATGCGTTTCTTAACTGTAACTTTAGACAAACACGCTATTTCTTGGGCTGAAAGAAGAAGAGAGAAATTAAAATCTAAAAAAGCTTAAGTATTATGTCAAGTATTGAGCAATCTGCAAAAGGTAAAAAAGACGGAGATATCAGATATCTAACGCCTTTAAACATTGAAACAAACAAAGCTAAAAAGTACTGTCGTTTCAAAAAATCAGGAATCAAATATATTGACTATAAAGATGCTGATTTCTTATTGAAATTCGTTAACGAACAAGGGAAAATTCTTCCTCGTCGTTTAACAGGAACTTCTTTGAAATTCCAAAGAAAAGTATCTGTAGCGGTAAAAGGAGCTCGTCATTTAGCTTTAATGCCATACGTAGCTGATTTATTAAAATAATAACAAAATAAGTTGTTGGTTTTCATTCTGTGAAACCTAACTTCTTTAAAAAGGACATCAACATGGAAATTATCTTAAAACAAGACGTTCAAAAATTAGGTTTTAAAGACGACGTAGTAACTGTTAAACCAGGATACGGACGTAACTACTTAATTCCTCAAGGAATGGCAGTTTTAGCTACACCTTCTGCAAAGAAAGTATTAGCTGAGAACTTAAAACAAAGAGCGCACAAAGAAGCAAAATTAATCGCTGATGCAAAAGTTATTGCTGAAGCATTAAAAGCTTTAGATATCAAAATTACTGTTAAAGCAGGTGGAGAAAAATTATTCGGATCTGTTACTAACGCTGATATCGCTGAAGCATTTGCTAAAGAAGGTCAAACAATTGACAGAAAATTCATCACTTCTGGAGTTATCAAACGTTTAGGTAAATATGCTGCTAACGTTCGTTTACACCGTGATGTAATCGTTGAAGTTGATTACGAAGTAATCGCTGAGCAAGAATAGTCATATTTTGATTATATATAGAAAAGGCCTTCCATTGGAAGGCCTTTTTTTGTACCTTTAGTTTTTATCAATTCACTAAATTATGAGTAGAGGTATTTTTAAGGTTTGTCTTATTTCAATGTTTTGTTTGCTATTAGTTCAATGTAAGAAGAATGAGGGGAAGGATGTTCCTCAAATTGACGTTGAGCAAGTAGAAGAACTTGATGATGTTGTAAAAGATACAAAGGATGATGATGTTGTCGATGAGAATTCAATAGAAGGACAGTTTATGAGTGATCCAAGTTCTATTGATGCTAAAAATCTTTATGAAGAAGTGCCTTATATCTTAGAATTGACTTCGAAATCTTTAAAGGTGAAGCCTGAGAAGTTATTGAAGGAATCAAAAAAGGAAAATAAATTATTTTACAGTAAGAATTTTGATGGTTACGATTTAATGTATAAAATTGTTCAATCAAGTGATTTAGGATATTATTTAAGTGATGAGTTTAAAGCTGAGGTGATCAAAAACAACGGGAAAGGTGTTGGTATGATGCTGGACGTAACTCCACAAGTGAGTAATGATCCAAATAAGAAATATGGTAATTACTATGCAATTACTATTTATGAGGATTATCCAGATCGCATTGCTGGAGCACAGCATTTGTTCTTTGATATAAACACTAAAAAATTGTTTTGGGATCCGATATTTGAGGAAATAAAAGAAGTAAAGTACGATAAAGATTTATTGGAAAAAGGAAAACCGTTCTTTTAATATTCATGGTAATGAATAAAAAAATCTCTTTGAGGCAGTATTGTTTTAAAGAGATTTTTTTATTTGTGATATTCATTCGGTTGAATAGCAATAGAATTAATTGATAGTTGGTATTAGATGCAAGATTTAGATATTAATTAAGTTTAGAATTAGTATTTTTGATTTTTAAAATAGATTAGAATGAAGTATAGCCGTCTTACGAAAGAACAATTTGAAGAGTTACACCCAGAGTTTACCAATTTTTTAGCTTCACAGCAAATTGATAAAAATGAGTGGGATAAGATAAAGGAAGAGAAACCAGAAGTGGCAGAGCAAGAGTTAGACGTGTTTTCAGATTTAGTATGGGAGGGAGTTTTGACAAGTGCTAAATATTTGGAGCATTATTCGCCAAGTCATATTTTCTTATTTGGTTTTGATGATAAGGAAATTAATACTATTGTGATTAAGGCATTACAGTCAGATATAGACTTCTTAACGCAAGAAGGATTACAGTGGTTGTCAGATGCAGTGTTTACTGAGGCAGTTGAAATACGTCACGGAGGAAAGAAATTTGGAGAGGATAGAAATGCTGAGTTATTCTCTATTATTCAACAAGGAGCTATTTTGAGTGAAGGTGTTTTATATACACAATTTAAAGACATGTTAAAGTTATAAGTTATTTGCTTTATGGAGGTAAAATTGCAAATAGAGGCTTTAAGAAAAGAGCTTAATCAACATAATTATAATTATTATGTTTTAGATAAACCGACTATCTCTGATTTTGAGTTTGACCAAAAATTGGTTGAGTTAGAGAAGTTAGAGGCCGCTCATCCAGAGTTTTTTGATATTGATTCCCCAACACAACGTGTCGGAGGTACGGTAACTAAGAACTTTGAAACGGTAGTTCATAGTCATCGTATGTATTCTTTAGATAATTCATATTCTAAGGAGGATTTAATAGAATGGGAACAACGTGTGCAAAAAATGTTGGGTGATGTGCCTATCGAGTACACGTGTGAATTGAAATATGATGGAGCTTCTATTAGCATCACGTATGAAAATGGTATGCTGAAAAGAGCTGTTACTCGAGGAGATGGTTTTCAGGGAGATGATGTAACGAGTAATATACGCACGATAAAGTCTGTTCCAATTCGTTTGAAAGGTGATTATCCTGGCTTATTTGATATTCGCGGGGAGATCGTATTGCCTTTAGCTGGTTTTGAAAAGATGAACCAAGAGTTGATTGAAATTGGAGAAACTCCTTATTCAAATCCTCGCAATACAGCTTCTGGTAGTTTGAAGTTACAAGATAGCGCTGAAGTGGCAAAACGACCTTTGGAATGCTTGTTGTACTATGTGATTGGAAGTGATTTGGGTATTGAAACACAGTATGAAAGCTTAGATAAGGCTCGTGATTGGGGTTTCAAAGTGCCAACTATTTCTAAGTTAGCAAATAACATGGATGAAGTATTGGAGTTTATCAATTATTGGGATGAACACCGTCATGCATTGCCTTATGAAACGGATGGAGTGGTTATTAAGGTTAACTCTATTCACTATCAGGAAGAATTAGGATATACTGCAAAAGCTCCTCGTTGGGCGATTGCTTATAAGTTTAAAGCAGAGCAAGTAGAAACGGTTTTAAACTCTATTTCTTACCAAGTAGGGCGTACGGGAGCGATTACTCCAGTAGCTAATTTAGAACCTGTGCAATTGGCTGGTACAATTGTGAAACGTGCTTCATTGCACAATGCAGATCAGATTGCTAAATTGGATATTCGTGTGCATGATTCTGTGTATGTAGAAAAAGGAGGGGAGATTATACCAAAGATTGTTGGTGTGAATTTAGAAGCTCGTCCTGCTGATTCTGAACGTACAATTTATATTAAGGAATGTCCTGAATGTGGTACAAAACTTAAGCGTAGCGAGGGAGAAGCACAGCATTATTGTTCAAATGTATATGGTTGTCCTCCGCAAATAGCTGGTAGAATACAGCACTTTATTTCTCGAAAAGCAATGGATATTGATGGATTGGGAGAGGAAACAGTGATGTTGTTGTATAAAAGTGGTTTGATTGAAAATTACGCTGATTTATATGAACTGAAAAAGGAGCAAATATTACCTTTAGATAGAATGGCAGAGAAGTCTGCAGATAATCTTTTAAAGGGAATAGAAGCTTCTAAGAATATTCCGTTTGAACGTGTGTTATATGGATTAGGTATTCGTTATGTTGGTGAAACAGTAGCTAAAAAATTAGCAAATCACTATAAGAGTATTGATGCATTGGCAGTGGCTCCTTTGATGGAGTTAATTATGGTAGATGAAATTGGAGAGCGAATCGCACAGAGTGTAATTGACTTCTTTAGTAGTTCTATTAATAAAGAAATTATTGATAGATTGAAAGGGTATGGTGTTCAGTTTGTGTTGGAAGAAAAAGAATCAACTGTAGTTTCGGATATTCTGCAAGGGAAAACATTGGTAGTTTCTGGTGTATTCGCAAAAATGTCTCGTGATGAGATAAAACAAGCAATCGAAGATCATGGCGGAAAGAATGGTAGTTCTATAACGTCAAAGACACATTATGTAGTGGCAGGTGATAAAATGGGACCTTCAAAGTTAGAAAAAGCTAATAAACTGGGGGTGACAATTTTGTCAGAGGACGAGTTCTTGGCTATGATTCAATAAAAAACGCTGTTAAAATTAATCATTGATAATAAGTGATTTGATTAACTTTACACAAACTTGTAACTTATATGTGGTTTAACACTTTAAAGAAAAAAGCAATACGTAAAAGTGCTGACAATACCATATTGAAAGCAGTGCCGACTGATTTTAACTACGAGTTTAAAAGAGTAGGGATTGTTATCGATAACGCTGAAGCTAAGGTAATAAGTGAATTACTGGAAGTTTTGGAGGCTAAAGGTGTTAAGAAAAGTCAAGTGCAATTTCTTATTTATTCTGGTGATAGCAAACATCCGGTAGGTGAAGAAAGTTATTTTAAAGTAAAGGATTTCAATATTTCTGGAAACACAGATAAAAAAGAGGTCTTGGATTTTGTGAAAGAACATTTTGATCTATTGATTAGTTATTACGCAAATGATAGTGCGCCATTGTTATGGGTAACAGCAAAGTCTCAAGCAAAATTCAAAGTAGGTGTGACATCGGTAAACACAAAAGGGAACCATTTTAGTTTAGAGGTTGCCGCTATTGATGTTAAAAGTTTTGTCGAAAACCTATTCAAATACATTAAAGTTTTTAAAAAATAACTAATAAATTTAAAACTATGCAATCACTTATTGGTACGGGAGTGGCATTAGTAACGCCATTCAAAAGCGATTTCTCTGTAGATGTAGAAGCATTACAGAGATTGGTGGAATTTACAATTTCAGGGGGAGTTGAATATCTTGTAGTGTTAGGGACTACAGGAGAATCTGCAACATTGAGCAAGGAAGAGAAACAGTTAGTCAAGCGTACCATAAAAGAAGCTAATAAGAAGAGATTGCCTTTAGTGTTAGGTGTAGGTGGAAACTGCACTCAAGGGGTGTTGGAAGAATTAACGGAAGAGAACCTTGAGGGATTTGATGCTATATTATCAGTATCTCCATATTATAATAAACCTACTCAGGAAGGGATTTATCAGCATTTTAAACAAATAGCTTTAAATAGTCCTTTGCCTATTATTTTGTATAATGTACCTGGAAGAACGGGGAGTAATATGAACCCAAGTACGGTAATCCGTTTAGCTAATGACTTTGAGAATATCATCGGAATTAAAGAGGCTGCAGGAAGTATTGTACAAGGAATGGAGCTGATTAGACAATCAACACGTGAGGATTTCTTAGTGATTTCAGGTGATGATGCACTTGCTTTGCCAATGGTTTTAGCAGGTGGAGCAGGAGTTATTTCTGTAATTGGTCAAGGTTTACCACAACAATTTACTGATATGATCCGTTTAGGATTAAAGGGAAGTGTGAAAGATGCTTTTGCAATTCAATATCAAGTAATGCCAATTATTGATTTGATTTTTGAACAAGGAAACCCTGGTGGTATTAAAGAAATATTGAAGTTAGCGAACGTTACTGACCATTGTGTAAGATTACCTTTGGTTAATGTAGATCAAGACTTAACTTCAAGAATTGAAAAAGAATATAGTAAATTAGTAAAATAAGAAAGTATGTTATCAGAAAAATTGCAAAATGCTCTTAATGAGCAAATAAAAATAGAAGGAGATTCATCTCAGATTTATTTGGATATGGCTTCTTGGGCTGAGATTCAAGGATTTGAAGGGATTGCAGCATTTATGTTTGCTCAATCAGATGAAGAACGTCAACATATGCTTAAATTAGTTAAGTATGTAAATCAAAGAGGTGGTCAAGCAGTTATTCCTGCTTTTGCAAAACCAACTTTGGATCATACTTCATTTAAAGCATTGTTTAAGCAATTGTTTGAACATGAAGTTTTTGTATCGAGAAGTATTAATGATTTAGTACATATTGCGTTAGAAGATCGCGATTATGCAACTCATAATTTCTTACAATGGTATGTGGCTGAACAAATTGAAGAGGAAGCTACAGCACGCACAATCTTAGATAAGATAAATCTTATTGGAGATGATAAAGGTGGATTATATTTATTTGATAATGATATCAAGAATTTTAATCAACAAGCGAATACTAATACAGCAAATTAAGCGTTTAATTTATAAGGAATTAAGAGAAAAGATGTCTTTTTTGACATCTTTTCTTTTTAGTATAAAAAGGTTTTTGTATAATGCAATTATTAATTTAAATTTGCATTTGCTTTGACAGGACTATCTTGAAATTGCTATTGTTTAAAACAACGAAAAACATATATGAAAAAATATATTGGTGTATCTATTTTAATACTTTCTTTTGCAAGCTGTGGGCCAATGCAAAAGGCATTAAAATCAGAGGATTATGAATATAAGAAGGAAGTAGCTAATCAATTTTTTGAAAAGAAAAAATATAGAAACGCTATTCGTTTGTATGAACAATTGGAAACTGTGTATCGTGCAAATCCAAAAGCAGAAGAGATGTATTACAATTTTGCTGAGGCGACTTATTTGACAAAAGACTATACATTAGCGGGGTCAAGGTTTAAAAGCTTTGCTGCAGTGTATCCAAGAAGTGAGAAAAGAGAGGAAGCATTGTTGAAAGAAATTAAATGTGGGGTTGCATTATCTCCTGAATATTCGTTAGATCAACATGTTACTTACGCAACGATAGATAAATTACAGTCTTTTATAGATCAGTATCCTGCATCAAATTTTGTGTTTGAAGCAAATAGCATTATGTCAGAAATGAATCAAAAGCTTGAGCAAAAAGCTTTTGAAAATGCAAAACAGTTGAATACAATTGGAGAATGGACAAGAAATTACGGAGCTGCAATTATAGCTTTAGATAATTTTATATATGATTACCCTGGTACAAAGTTTAAAGAAGATGCTTTGTACTATAAATTTGATTCTGCATACAAATTAGCAATGAATAGTGTTGCTGCAAAGATGGAAGATCGTTTAAAAACGGCAAAGTCTATGTATGAAACACTTATTCGTTTTAATGCTGAGACTAAGTATTTAAACAAAGCAGAAGACATGATGAATAATGTAAATAAAGAATTAGCAAAATTTTCAAAATAACTTAAGCGAAAGAGATGGATTTAAAGAAAACAAGTGCTCCGGTTAACACAATTACTTATAATAAAAATAAGATTGAACAGCCTACAGGAAATATTTATGAGGCTATTACTATTATTGCAAAGAGAGCAAACCAAATCAACACAGAAATCAAGAATGAATTGGTTCACAAGTTGGAAGAGTTCGCTACTATTAATGATAGTTTAGATGAAGTTTTTGAAAATAAAGAACAAATTGAGGTTTCTAAGTTTTACGAAAAGTTACCAAAAGCTCACGCTTTAGCTGTTGAAGAATGGTTAGAAGACAGAGTTACTTATAAAGAAGTTGTAAAATAATTAATACTAAGCGAATGTCAGTGTTAAGCGGAAAAAAAATAATACTGGGTATTACTGGTGGAATTGCCGCTTATAAAACGGCAGCTTTAGTACGTTTACTTATAAAAGCAGGTGCAGAGACTCAAGTAGTCATGACACCTGCTTCTCATCAATTTGTGACTCCTTTTACTTTATCTACTTTATCTAAGAAGCCAGTATATACTAAGTTCTTTAATGCTGGTGATGAAGGAGGAACATGGAATAACCACGTAGATTTAGCGCTTTGGGCAGATTTAATAATCATTGCTCCTGCAACAGCAAATACATTAGCAAAAATGGCTAATGGTATTTGTGATAATCTATTGATGGCTATTTATCTATCTGCTAAATGTCCTGTTTTTGTTGCTCCTGCTATGGATTTAGACATGTATGTTCATCCGACAACGGATAGAAATTTACAATTGTTAGAATCTTATGGTAATCAAATTATTCCTGCAGAGGAAGGGGAGTTAGCGAGTGGATTGATAGGAAAAGGTAGAATGTCAGAACCAGAACATATCCTTGAATTTATAGAGAATAATCTTAATCCTTCTTTGCCTTTGTTTGGTAAAAGAGTTTTAATTACTGCTGGTCCGACATACGAACCAATAGACCCTGTGCGTTTTATAGGTAATCATTCCTCTGGTAAGATGGGGTTTGATATTGCTTTAGAAGCTGCCAATAAAGGAGCGGAGGTTATTCTTGTTTCAGGACCGACGAATCAGAGGATTAATCACGCTAATGTAAAGGTAATTAGTATTCTTTCGGCAAATGAAATGTATGAAGCTTGTCATAAGTACTTTGCTTCTGTAGATGCAGTTGTAGCTGCTGCTGCTGTGGCGGATTATAAACCAAAGCATGTAGCTGAACAGAAGATAAAGAAAAATAGTGAGGAGTTTGTCATTGAAATGGATAAGAATCCGGATATTCTTGCTTCACTTGGTGCTATTAAGCAGAAGCAGTTCTTGGTTGGTTTTGCATTGGAAACACAAAATGAGGTGGAGCATGCTAAGCAAAAAATACTCAAAAAGAACTTGGATTTAATTGTATTAAATTCATTAAATGATAAAGGGGCTGGTTTTGGTAAACCAACAAATAAAGTTACCTTTATCGATAAAGATTTTAACTTAGAACCTATGGAGTTAAAATTGAAAGAAGAAGTAGCGATAGATATTATACAAAAGATAATTAATCATTATGCATAAACTTATTTGGCTTGTCGGTTTGTTTTTTACGGTGTTTATTAACTATGGGCAAGAGTTAAACGCAACTGTAACAATTAATCACAGTCAAGTGGGGAATAGTAATCAAGCGTACTTCAAAACATTAGAAAAATCTCTAAAAGAGTTTATAAATAATACGAGTTGGACTTCTAAAAAGTTTGCGCCTTCAGAGCGAATAGATTGTGTTTTCTTCCTAAATGTAAGTACTTATGGGAATAATACTATTTCTGGTTCTTTGCAGGTGCAATCTTCTCGTCCTGTTTATAATTCTACTTATTCTACATCTGTTTTTAGCTTTAATGATAAGGATGTTACGTTTAATTATGTTGAATTTGAAACATTATTCTATAATTTAAATTCCTTTGATTCAAACTTAACATCATTAATAGCTTATTATGTCAATATTATTTTAGGATTAGATAGTGAAACGTTTTCAAAAGGTAGTGGAAGTACTTATTTTCAAAATGCTGCTACTATAGCTTCTGTTGCGCAACAATCTAATTATAAAGGATGGAAACAAGGGGATGGAACAAATAACCGTTATTATCTTGTTAATGATATTATTGCTGGTTCAGGGACTCCTTATAGAGAGGCGTTGTACAAATATCATAGAACCGGATTGGATATAATGGCTGATAATGCAGGACAAGGTCGTGACGGTATTTTCAATGCTTTGTTAGAGTTAGAGAAAATACATAAATCAAGACCCAATTCATTCTTAGTACGTGTTTTTTTTGACGCTAAGAGTGATGAAATAGTGAATATCTATTCTGGGGTGACTGATAAGAATAAAAATAAAGTAGTAGAGATATTAAATAGAATAGCTCCATTGAGTTCTTCTAAATGGAATAGTTTATAGTTTTAAAGCGGTATACAGTATATGCTTACATCATTAACGATAAAGAATTTTGCTTTAATTGAATCACTTAATATTGATTTTTCAGATGGTTTTTCTATTATAACAGGAGAAACAGGTGCTGGTAAATCTATTTTATTGGGTGCATTAGGATTACTTCAAGGTAAAAGAGCTGATTTATCTTCATTAAAAAATAAGGAAGAAAAATGTATTATAGAAGGACATTTTTCTGTAGAAGCTTATAATTTAAAAGAAGTTTTTGAAAGGTTAGAACTTGATTATGATGGAGTAACTATAATCAGAAGAGAGATTTCTCCTTCTGGAAAATCACGTGCTTTTGTTAATGATAGCCCTGTAAACTTATCTGGTTTACAAGAGTTGAGTACTTATCTTATTGATATACATTCACAGCATCAAACACAAGAACTTTCAGATGAGAATTATCAAATACAAATCTTAGACGCTGTAGCTGGAAATGCAAAGGTTTTAGAAGAGTATCAAGAGAATTTGAAGGTATATAAAGGGCTACAAGCAAGTTTAAAACAATTTTTAAAGCAACAAGCTGATTTGATAAAAGAGCAAGATTATAATTCTTTTTTGTTAGATGAGTTAGAAGCAGCAGATCTTGTGCATCTAAATCAAGAGGAGTTAGAGCAGGAGTATGAGAAATTGAATAATGTAGAGTTTGTTCGAGAGAATTTTGGACAGTCTATTAGCCACTTGAGTGATGATCAAGTTGGTGTTATCTCTGGCTTGAAAGATGTACGTAACTTACTTCAAAAGACTGCTTCTGTATCTAAAGATTATGAAGAGCTTTACAATAGAGTAGCGAGCGTAGAAATTGAGTTAATTGATATTTCAAGTGAGATTGAAAATCAATTGGATAATGTTTTCGCTGACCCTGCTCAAATGAATTTAATCAACGAACGTTTACAGTTATTATATTCGTTACAGAAGAAACATCAGGTTAATACTGTAGCTGAGTTGTTGGATATAGAAAAGGTATTAAGTGAGAAAGCTTTTTTAGCTTCGGATATTGATGATAAAATAATTCAAACAGAAAAGGATATTGCTAAGTATGAAATCATTTTAGGTGACTTGGCAGTAAAGTTATCTGCTTCAAGATTCAAAGCAATTCCTGTGTTGCAAAAACAAATAATAGAGATTTTAGTATTAGTAGGGATGCCAAATGCTAACTTTAAGTTTGATATTACTGAAGCTAAGAGCTTTTTGCAGAATGGTAAAGATGAAATTCAATTGTTGTTTTCTGCTAATAAAGGAATGGACTTTGGCTTATTGAAAAAAGTAGCATCAGGGGGAGAGTTATCTCGTATCATGTTAGCTATTAAAGCTATTTTGGCAAGATATTCTAATTTGCCTACGATTATCTTTGATGAGATAGATACTGGTGTTTCTGGTGAAGTTGCTGATAAGATGGGGGAGATTATGAAAGATATGGGGAAACACATGCAGGTTTTGGCGATTACTCACTTACCACAGATTGCAGCTAAAGGAAAACAGCATTTTAAGGTTTTTAAGACATCGAATGAAGATACAACTACTTCTCAGTTAGTTTTATTAAACTATGAAGATAGGGTAAGGGAAATAGCTCAAATGCTATCTGGAAAAGATATTACAGAGTCTGCACTTAATCATGCAGTAGAACTTTTAAATAAATAATAGAAGAACGTCTAATATAGACGTTTTTTTTATCCCTAAGATTTAGGGAAAAGAAGAAAATAAAAAGGCGACTAAGAAATTAGTCGCCTTTTTGATTATATAATTTGTGCTAATTAAGCAATACCATCAACGATAGTGTTTAATGTAGTACTTGGACGCATTGCGTTAGAAGTAGCAGTAACTTGTGGTTGGTAGTATCCACCAATAGCTTGTGCTTTTCCTTGTGCTCCAATTAATTCTTCATTAATTTTAGCTTCATTTTCTGCCATTGCTTTAGCAATAGGAGCAAACTTAGCTTTTAACTCAGCATCTTTAGATTGGTTAGCTAATGCTTCAGCCCAATACATTGCTAAGTAGAAATGAGAACCACGGTTGTCAATAGAACCAACTCTACGAGCAGGTGATTTATCATTGTCTAAGAATTTAGCAGTAGCTTCATCTAATGTTTCAGCTAATACCATTGCTTTAGGATTATTTTGAGTTTGGCTTAAGTGTTCGAATGATGCACCTAAAGCTAAAAACTCTCCTAAAGAATCCCAACGTAAATAACCTTCTTCAATAAATTGTTCAATGTGTTTTGGAGCAGATCCACCAGCACCTGTTTCAAACAATCCACCACCATTCATTAATGGAACGATAGATAACATTTTAGCAGATGTACCAACTTCTAAGATTGGGAATAAATCTGTTAAGTAGTCACGTAAAACGTTTCCTGTAACAGAAATAGTATCTAAACCTTTACGAATTCTTTCAACAGAAACTTTAGTAGCTTCAATTGGAGATAAGATTTGAATATCTAAACCTGTAGTATCGTGGTCTTTTAAGTAAGTATTTACTTTTTTGATGATTTCTCTATCGTGAGCTCTGTTTTCGTCTAACCAGAAGATAGCAGGAGTATCAGATAAACGAGCACGATTAACTGCTAATTTAACCCAGTCTTGGATTGGAGCGTCTTTAGTTTGACACATTCTGAAGATATCTCCAGCTTCAACGTTTTGGTCAAAGAAGATGTTTCCATTTTCATCAGAAACTCTAATTATACCATTAGCTTCAGCTTGGAAAGTTTTGTCATGAGAACCATATTCTTCAGCTTTTTGAGCCATTAACCCAACGTTAGGAACAGAACCCATAGTTTGTGGATTGTAAGCACCATTAGCTTTACAGTCTTCAATTACAGTTTCGTAAACACCAGCGTAGCAACGGTCTGGAATAAGTGCAATTGTATCTTGTTGTTTACCTTCTTTGTTCCACATTTGACCAGAAGTACGGATCATTGCAGGCATAGAAGCATCTACAATTACATCTGAAGGAACGTGTAAGTTAGTAATACCTTTATCAGAGTTAACCATTGCAATAGCAGGACCATTAGCAATTGCAGCTTCGATAGCAGCTTTAACTTCACCTTCTTTAGCATTACCAGCAAGTTTAGCGTATAAATCTCCTAAACCATTGTTAGTGATAATACCTAATTCAGCAAATAATTCAGCGTATTTAGTATATACTTCTTTGAAGAATACCTCTACAATAGCACCGAAGATGATAGGGTCAGAAACCTTCATCATAGTTGCTTTCAAGTGAGTAGAGAATAATACTCCTTTAGCTTTAGCTTCTTCTTTAACTTCAGAAACAAAAGCTTTTAATTTGTTTACATTCAATGCTGATGAATCGATAACCTCTCCAGCTAATAAAGGAGCGTAATCTTTTAATAACTTAACAGCACCATCTTTTGCTACAAATTCTATTTTGTATTTACAGTCTTTAGCAACTGTAACTGATTTTTCACTTCCATAGAAATCTCCTTCTGACATAGAAGCAACTCTCGTTTTAGAATCTGCAGACCAAGCTCCCATAGAGTGTGGATGTTTTTTAGCATAATTCTTAACAGCTTTAGGTGCTCTACGGTCAGAGTTACCTTCACGTAATACTGGGTTAACTGCAGAACCTAAGATTTTAGCGAATTTAGCTTTAATAGCTTTTTCTTCGTCTGTTTTTGGTTCAGCTGTGTAGTTAGGAACAGCATATCCGTTTGCTTGTAATTCTTTGATAGCAGCGTTTAACTGTGGAAGAGAAGCAGAGATATTCGGCAATTTGATAATATTAGCTTCTGGAGTTTTAGCTAATTCTCCTAATTCTGCTAAAGCATCACCAATTCTTTGGTCTTCTTTTAAAAATTCAGGAAAGTTTGCTAAAATACGTCCAGCTAAAGAAATGTCGCGTGTTTCAACATCAATATTTGCAGTTTTTGCAAAAGCTTGAACAATTGGTAAAAACGAATACGTAGCTAACATCGGAGCTTCATCTGTAAACGTGTAAAGGATTTTAGATTTTTGTGTCATTTTTTTTAGTATTTAAATGAAAACAATTTTATCGTTAAATATTTTCGGTCGAAAACTTGTAAATTCTTAAGCAAATATACTAAATACGTACGATAATACTTGATGTTTCTATGGTTATTACCATAGAATTGTCAATTTGATAATCAGAGGTTTTTATATTTTTATTTTGGTAGTATTTGCTATAATATTTTGACATATTAATGAAAAAGGTCACTCTTTTTTAGAGTGACCTTTTCTATTATTTCATCTTTAATAATTTTTTCCACCAAGGTGTTTGATTTGTTTCTACGTCATGTCCGTATCCGTAACCATATCCGTAACCATAACCATATCCACCGTAACCTTTAGTTGTCATAGTATCATTTAAGATAATAGACATATTTGGAAGTTTACCTTCTTTATGTAGGTCATTTGGTAATTTAAGCATTCTCTTATCTAAGTAATTTGCTCTTGCAACATAGATGAAAGTATCTGCATATTTAGCTACCAATAAAGTATCAGTTACTAAACTCACTGGAGCTGTATCAACAATAATATAATCATATTGTTTTTTCAACTCATTGAACATCTCTCCAATTTTATCTCCCATTAGTAATTCTGCTGGGTTTGGAGGAATAGTTCCTGCTGGTAAAGCATATAGGTTTTCGTATCCATCAATCTTAACAATATATTGATTGATGTTATCTTCTTTCTTCAATAAGTAATCAGATACCCCTTTTGATGGTAACATGATATAATCATCTAAACGAGGATTACGTAAATCTAATCCGATTAACAACGTTCTTTTTCCAGATAAAGCAATCGTAGCAGCTGTATTTACAGATGTAAACGTTTTACCTTCTTTAGGGAAAGTAGAAGTCAAGAATATCATTTTAGCATTTCCTTCTTTAACGCCACCAAGCATAAACTCAAGGTTGGTTCTGATAATACGTAATGCCTCTGCTGTACTTGTTCTACTTGCAATATCAACAATCTTAGAATTGTCATCCGAGTGAGGGATGTCCCCTAAGAAAGGAACGATTGTGTTTTCTTCAATATCTAATCTATTTTTAACTTTAGTATCTAATAAGTTACGTAAGTAGATAATAGCAAAAGGAATTAAACCACCTAAGATTAAAGCTGCTAATAAAATAATAGCTTTCTTAGGAGAAACAGGCTTGTCAGAACTTTTTGCTTTATCAATGATCTTCGCATTTAAGTCTGTTGCAGCTAATCCAATAGCTGTTTCCTCTCTTTTTTGGAATAAGTATAAGTAGATAGCTTCTTTTACTTTTTGTTGTCTGTCAATGATTCTAAACTCTCTTTCTTGTTTAGGTACTTGAGATAATTTAGATCTTAAGTCAGCTTCTTTACTTGCCAGTTCTTTTTGAGTAATTTTCAATGAGCTTTGTAAACGCAATAAACTTTCGTGTACAGACGCTTTCATTGAATTAATTTGATCTTCTAATTTAACCAAAGCAGGGTTAATTTTAGTAGAACTTGTGCTTAATTTGTTTCTTTCTAAAACAAGTTGGTTATACTGGTTAATTAAGCTATTAGAACTTGGGTCTGAAGACACAATATTCCCTGGCAATAACTCATTTTCCTTACTGTGCTTTAAGAAATCAATTAACGATGAAACAACTTTTAATTCAGTTTCATTTTGAATGATTTGTTGTTCGTAAGCATTAGCATTTTCTAAGTATATCTTTAGTTCCGTAGGAATATCAGTTATACTATTTTTAGCTTTATATCCTTCTACGCTTTTTTCAACATCACCTAATTCTTCAGTAATAAGAACTAAACGAGTGTCAATAAATTCAGATGTTTTTTCAGAAATGAAGCGTTTATCTGCAATAGCATTGTCATTGTAAATAGTAATTAAATTATTTAAATAATCAATGGCTTTAGCAGGAGTAGGGTTTAAGATAGATAAATCTAAAACCGTTGAAAACTTATCAGTAGGAGCAATTTGCACCTCTCTTGTAAAGTAATCTACAAGCTTTTGAATAGGAGTAATTTCAACTACGATATCTTTTACTTCTGTATCTGTATCCTCTTCATTAGCTAATTTTAAAGTAGGTGTTTGTTTAGGAGCATTTTTTGTTACAATAAGTTTTCCTAATACAGTATGTACTACCTCACCATATTTGTAAGTTCCTAATTCAGTTTTTTCTTTATCTAATAACGTATATGAATCTTCAGTAATGTTTTTTACGTGAAATGTATAACTGATATTATCAAAGTCAAAAACACGTTCTACGAAATCAAAATGCAATGGACTATTGTCGTACATTTCACTTCTAACAACAGTACCCTCATTAATATAAGAGATGTTTAAAGCTAAACGTCTAATTGTTTTTTCAGCAAGATTACGAGATTGAAGAACTTGTACTTCATTTTCAACGTTACTCTTACCTCCTGAGAACATTCCTAAGTCAGCAAAAGCAGCCATTTCAGAGGCAATTCCACCTCCTCTTTTATCATCTTTTACAATAATAGTTGTATTGATTTTAAAGATCTTTTGGCTATAACGTAAGTATACGAAAGCAATACAAAGAGTTACAAAAACACTAAGAACAAACCATTTCCAGTGAATTAAGAATTTATCAATCTCTTCCCTGATGTTTATGTTAGCATTTTCTTGATTGTCAAATTTGTTTTCCATACTTTATTTAATTGATAGGGCAATAATAGTTACTAGAAGTGATAAAGCAGAAAGACCTAAACTTAAGTTAGGACCAACTACAGAAGAGTTAACTCTTGTTTTATTTGGCTCAACATATACGATATCATTTTGATTTAAATAATAGTACGGAGAACTCATAAAATCAGCCTTAGTCATATCAACACGAATAGGAATTCTTTTCCCGTCTATTTCTCTAATAACAAGTACATTATCTCTTTTTCCATAAACTGTCATATCTCCTGAAAGTGCAATAGCTTCCGTAAGAGTTAATCTTTCACTGTTTATATTGTGTACCCCTGGTTTATTAACCTCACCTTGAACAGTAACCTTATAGTTCATAATTCTAAGGTTAATGATTGGGTTGTTGATATATTGTCCGATTTCTTTTGTAAGTAGTTGAACAGCTTCGGCTTTAGTTTTACCAGCCATTTTTATTGTTCCCAATACTGGAAATTCAATATTACCATCACTATCTACTAAATATAATTGTTGTTGCATTTGTCCACTACCAGCTGGGTTAGAAGGATTAGTAGTCATCGAGTTAACTAAATTGAATGGAGCAGCAGCTTCAATATCTTCTGCAGAAACTATAATCATTAATAAATCATCAGCTCTAAACTTAGTTTCAAACTTAGTTTCATTTGTTTCTTTAAGTAAAACATCCTCTACATTTTGGTAGTAAACGATTTTTTCTCTTGAAGCACATGATGTTAATAACAAGATAGCACCAAATAAGAATGATAGTCGTAATGCAATTTTATTTTTCATTTTTTTTTTGCAAATATAAAGTTTCTAAATAGTCAAAAAAAAGTGTTTTCGCATAATATCTGCCAAAAGGTACTTTTTCTTAGTGAAAGTGATTTAATTCTATAGTATTTTATTAACAATAAAGGCGTTTTTTCTTGGTAAACGTCATTTTGTTTGTGTAATATTTATCTAAAATTTAATAATCAAACATTATTAATAGTAAATGTGATTATTGGTCAGTTTTTGAAAATATATTTTAAAAATTTAATTTTTTCTTACGTAGTTCAAAGTTTTGCCCTAAATAAACTTTTCTTACCATTTCATCTTCTGCTAATTCTTCTGGCATACCTGCCTTTAAAATACCTCCTTCAAACATTAGGTAAGTTTTATCTGTAATAGCAAGTGTTTCTTGAACGTTGTGGTCTGTAATTAAAATACCAATATTC